>DAONFN010000069.1:0-10968 GCA_035403625.1 Bacteroidales bacterium | reverse complement strand
GTTTGGGAATCGACCGGAAACCGCCCCCCAGCACCAGGAACCCGGCCAGCGGCAGCATCAGAATAATCAGCAAAATCATCGTCATATCAACACATTAGCACATTAATACCTCACCCCCCGCCCCCCTCTCCGCCCGGAGAGGGGGGGGACATCAGCACATTAGCACATTAACGAATTACCATTTCAGTTTATTCAGCACGTCAATATCAATCGAATGAGTCGTCCGGTAAATGAGCACCACGATCGAGAGGCCGATCGCGACCTCCGCGGCAGCCACGACCATGATGAAAAAGACGAAGATCTGTCCGGCCGGATCGCCTGAGTAAGCGGAGAAGGCGGCCAAGAGCAGGTTGATCGAGTTGATCATCAGCTCGATCGACATCAGGATCACCAGGGCGTTGCGTTTGATCAGCACCCCGATCACGCCGATGCAGAAGAGAGCCGAGCAGAAGATCAGGTATTGTTCGATCGGGATGGTAGTCAGGGTACTCATTTACTATCAATTGAATAATGAATATTTATAACTGTTCCTTCTTTCCCAGCAGCACCGCCCCGACCATGGCCGTCAGGAAGAGGATCGACGACAGTTCGAAGGGCACCAGGTAGTCGTTGTAAAGGATCCTGCCGAGGTTTTTCACCAGTCCGATCTGCGAGGAGGCGGGGTTGGCCGCCATCTGCAGGTCGAAGCCCCGCAGCACCCCGATGAGGGTGAGCATCAGCATCCCGCCTGCCACAAAGGCGATCAGCTTGACCCACAAAGGTTTGGGCGACCGTTCATCCTTGTTGAGGTTGAGCAGCATCACGGTAAAGAGGAAGAGCACCATGATGGCCCCGGCATAAACGATCACATGGACTACGGCGAGGAATTGAGCATTGAGCAGGATGTAGTGGCCCGCGATGGAGAAAAAGGTCAGGGTGAGGAAGAGCACCGAATGGATCGGTTTCTTCGACGCCAACACCATCACCGCCGAAAAGAGGGCGAGGATGTTTAACAGGTAAAAAATGTATTGGGTGAACATGTTTTTCAGATCAAAAATCAAAGATCAAAAACCAATTTAAAAATCAAAAACCTGTAAATCTCCTCAAACCCCGGTGCCGGAACAACTTTTCCTGTATCGGGCTTTCAGTTTTCATGATGTTTTTGATCTTTGATTTTTGCTCTTTGATTTATTTATTGTGTTTATACTTTTTATCTTTCTTAAAATCAATCACTTCTTTGGTTTGCCGTTTGGATACGTCGATTCGCCCGGCGGGGTCGGCAGGTTCGACGAGTTCATCTTTGCCGTAGATGAATTTGTCGCGCCGGTCTTCGGGCGACACCAGCTCTTTGGTCAGGAAGATGGCCTCCTTGGGGCAGGCTTCTTCGCAGTCGCCGCAGAAGATGCAGCGCAGCATGTTGATCTCGTAAACGGCGGCGTACTTTTCTTCGCGGTAAAGATGTTCTTCGCCGGGTTTCCGTTCGGCGGCGGTCATGGTGATCGCTTCGGCGGGACATGCCACGGCGCACAGGCCGCAGGCCGTACACCGTTCGCGTCCCTGGTCGTCGCGTTTGAGCACATGGCGCCCCCGGTAGATCTCCGAGAACTCGCGTTTCTCTTCGGGGTACTGCACCGTGGCTTTCTTCCGGAAAAGATGTCCCAGCGTGATCCACAACCCTCCGAGGATGGCGGGCAGGTAGATACGTTCCAGGAAGGACATCTTCCTGAAGGTGACTGTTTTTGACCGGTTGGTTAAGGGTTTGGTCATTTTTTCCAGATCAAAGATCAAAGATCAAAAATCAAAGACACAATGTAAAAATTATACTTCGGCTGATCAGCATCACTGAATCTAAAACAGCTTTGCTTTGCAAACCCCTTAAGATTCAGTATAGTTTTTGATCTTTGATCTTTGATTTCATGTTCATAGATTCACCAATATTACCACCCCTGTTACCACCACGTTGAAAATCGCCAGGGGGATGAGCGATTTCCAGCCCAACCGCATCAGCTGGTCATAGCGGAAACGGGGCAGGGTCCAGCGGATCCACATGTACACAAATCCGAAGAAGGTGATCTTGGTGAAGAGCACCATGAAGCCGACAAAGGCGAACACGTTGGGCGACAGCCCCAGCCGGTCGATCCCCGGGAAGTGGTAGCCGCCCAGGAAGAGGGTGGCCATCACCGCGCCGGAGATGAACATGTTGATGTATTCGGCGAAGAGGTAGAAGCCCAGCTTCATGCTGCTGTATTCGGTATGGTACCCGCCCACCAGTTCGGTTTCGCATTCGGGAAGGTCGAACGGGGCCCGGTTGGTCTCGGCGAAGGCGCACACCAGGAAGATCAGGAATCCCAGGGGCTGGTAGAAGATGTTCCACCGGAAGCCCTGCTGCTGGTCGACGATGTCGCGCAGGCTGAGCGAGCCGGTCATCATCACGATGGCGATGATGGAGAGGCTCATGGCCAGTTCGTAGCTGATCATCTGCGAGGAGGCCCGCACCGCGCCCAGCAGCGAGTACTTGTTGTTCGAAGCCCATCCCCCGATCATGATGCCGTACACCCCCACCGAAACGATGGCAAAGATGTAAAGGATGCCGATGTTGATGTCGGCCACCTGCAGCGGCCAGTGCTGACCGGCGATGTGCAGGTCGGGGCCCCAGGGAATGGCGGCGCTGGTGAGCAGGGCGACAAACATGGTGAGCGACGGACCCAGCAGGTAGAGGAACCGGTCGGCCGAAGCCGGCATGAACTCCTCCTTGAAGAAGAGCTTGATGCCGTCGGCCAGAGGCTGCAAAAGTCCCCACGGCCCCGTGCGGTTCGGCCCGTGGCGGTCCTGGAACCAGCCGGCCACTTTCCGCTCGATCAGGGTGGAGTACATGGCCACCAGCAGGCTAATCACCAGGATGAGGCTGGCTAAGGCGATTTTATATATTATGTAAGTTACCATTCCTTTAAAAACTCAAAGATCAAAGATCAAAACTGCAAATCAAAATTTAAAAATACCGGTATCATTGCCTTTTCCCTTTCATCGTTAATATACTGCTTGCAATTATTTTTGAAATTTCATCTGCCTCTTTCAATAATGGTTTGGTCTCATCTTTAAAATCAAATGCGTCGCGAAAGAGACACAGCCAGTACTTGGCTTCATTTGCAGATTTCAATGCAATCTCGAAATAACGGGTAAATTTTTTTTTGAACTGGATGCTTTCGCTTCAACAATGTTGGCTCCGACAGATGTCGATGCTCTGAGCAACTGATCCGAAAGGGCATAATGTATCCTTCGCTCCTGTGGAATTGAGTGGACAAACCGGATAACAGCCACCGAAAAGTTGTATATCCTGTTTTTAAATTCCTGTTTTACCTCCCCTTCAGCCATATTCTTGCCATTTTGATGTTTTTGATTTGTGTTTTTGATTTTTGATCTTTGATCTTTGATCTTTGATCTTTGATCTTTGATTTTTAATCTACTCCCCTGTCGATTCAACAATTCCTTCTATCGGTTTAATAATACTCTGTTTCTTCAGTTTTTCATAATGATTCGCCGAAATCACCGATTCACGGGTGATCTGCCGCGGGCCTTCGATCACCCAGTCGGCCGGGTTTTTCTTTTCGAACCGGCATTCGTTGCAGATAAACTCCTCCGCTTCATTCCAGCGGTCCTTCCGGGCGGTGATCCGGTAGATCTCGTTGCCGTGCATCCAGGCGGTCACCTTCCCGCTGCAGCGGCTGCATTCGCGGTGGGCGTCCATGGGTTTGAGGAACCACACGCGGCTTTTAAAGCGGAAGGTGCGGTCGGTTAGCGCTCCCACCGGGCAGGCGTCGATCATGTTGCCCGAGAAATCGTTGTCGACGGCGTTGCGGATGTAGGTCCCGATGTCGGCGGCATCGCCCCGGTACAGCACGCCATGCCGCCGTTCACCCGTGAGCTGGTCGGCCACGAAAACGCAGCGGTAGCAAAGAATGCAGCGGTTCATGTGGAGTTTGATGTAGTCGCCCAGGTCGGCCGAGACGAATTCGCGGCGCTCTTCCTCGGTGGCCGTCTCCGCTATTCCGTAATGAAAGCTCAGATCCTGCAGGTCGCACTCGCCGGCCTGGTCGCACACGGGGCAGTCGAGGGGATGGTTGACCAGCAGCATCTCGACGATCCCTTTGCGGGCTTCAACCACCTCGGGCGAGGTGAGGTTCTGCACCACCATGCCGTCCTGTGCGGGTGTGCTGCACGAGGCGACGAGCTTGGGCATCGGGCGGGGGTCCTTGGCCGACGACTGGGCCACCTTCACCAGGCATGTGCGGCATTTCCCTCCCGAACCTTTCAGCTTTGAATAGTAGCACATGGCCGGGGGAACCACCTTGCCACCGATCTTGCGGGCCGCTTCGAGGATGGAGGTTCCCTCTTCGACTTCGACGGTTATATTGTCAATCGTGACTCTGATCATGATCTACCAGTACTTGATTCCATTTGCCGCCACAGGTCCTGCCGACGTTTCCGGCAGCGGCAGGGGCCCATGGTCGATGTTCTTCACTTGATCCGGGTGTTCCGCATGGTACCCGAACTCGCTGCGGAAGTGACGGATGGCGCTGGCGACGGGCCAGGCGGCGGCATCCCCCAGCGGGCAGATGGTCTTTCCCTCGATGTTCCCGGCGATCCTGACCAGCAGGTCGATATCTTTCATGCGTCCTTCGCCGTGTTCGAGGCGGTGCAGGATCTTTTCCATCCAGCCGGTCCCTTCCCGGCACGGGGAGCATTGCCCGCACGATTCATGGCGGTAGAACCGGGTGAGGTTCCAGGTGTTGCGCACGATGCAGGCATATTCGTCGAGCACGATGAATCCGCCCGATCCCAGCATCGAACCGCTCTCGAACTCTCCTTCGGCCATCGATTCGTAGGTGAGGAGCCGCTGGTCGCCCCGCGCGGTGTTCAGCGCCAGGTCGGCCGGCAGGATGGGCACCGACGACCCGCCCGGGATGAGGGCTTTGAGGTAACGGTCGCCCGACATTCCTCCGCAGTATTCGGGAGAGAAGAGAAATTCCTCGACCGGCAGGCCCAGCTCGATCTCATAAACACCGGGCCGTTTGATGTTGCCGCAGGCCGACATCAGCTTGGTGCCGGTACTCTTTCCCCGTCCGATCTTCGCGTAGGCCTCGCCCCCCATAAGGACGATGGGGCCCACCGCGGCCAGGGTCTCCACGTTATTCACCACCGTCGGACAACCGTAAAGTCCTTTGAAAGCAGGGAAGGGTGGTTTGATGCGCGGGTTGCCCCGTTTTCCTTCCAGCGATTCGAGGAGGGCGGTCTCTTCTCCGCAGATGTAAGCGCCCGCGCCGGGATGCACCCAGATGTCGAGGGAGAATCCCGATCCCAGGATATTATCGCCCAGGAAGCCATTTTGCCGGGCTTCGCGGATCGCGGTTTCGAGGACGCCGACCAGGTATTTGAACTCCCCGCGGATATAGATGAAGCAGGTGGAGGCTCCCAGGGCATAGGACGAGATGATCAGTCCCTCGATGAGCCGGTGCGGGAGGTGGTGCATCAGGTAACGGTCCTTGAAGGTGCCCGGTTCGCTTTCGTCGGCGTTGCACACGAGGTAGCGGGGTTTATCGGATTTCCGGTCGAGGAAGCTCCACTTCAGCCCGGTGGGAAACCCGGCCCCACCCCTGCCGCGGAGCCCGGAGCGGGTCACCTCCTGGCCCACCTCGGCCGGTGTCATCTCCCGCAGGGCGCGGGTAACGGCCTGGTAGCCTCCGTGGGCGCGGTATGCCCCGAACCCCCGGATGCCCGGAATGTCGATATTTTCTAGGAGAATTGCCCTGCCCATGATGATTCGCCGGAGTTTGTCTGTAATGCCTGTTCCCTCAGATCTTCGAGTATCCGGTCGATCTTTCCGGGAGTCAGCTGTTCGTAAAATTCGGTATTCACCTGCATGGTGGGACCGGTGCCGCAGGAGCCGAGGCATTCGGTCTCTTTCAAGGTGAAGAGGCCGTCGGGGGTGGTCTCACCCACTCCGATCGCGAGGGTCTCGCAGAGATGCCCGAGGATGCGTTCGCCGCCCGCGAGGGTGCAGGGGCCGGTCCGGCACACTTCGATCACATACTTCCCGGCGGGTTCGAGCCGGAACATCGAGTAGAAGGTGGCCACCTCATATACTTCGATGGGCTGGATGCCGAGCAGCGACGCGACATAATTCATTACATCGACCGAGAGGTATCCGCCCAGCTCTTCCTGTGCGATGTGAAGCACCGGGAGCAGCGCCGATTTCTGCTGTCCTTCGGGGTACCGGGCCATGATCGCCCGCACCTTTTCCAGCGTAGCGCCGGTGAAGGCAACGCCCCCCCCAGAGGCTTCGTGGTATGGATGATTAATTATAGGGTAGTGGTTCATGGTTGACAAAAAGATCAAAAATCAAAGATCAAAGATCAAAAACACAGGGTAAAAATCAAAAACAGGGAACCGAGGCATTTCCAATTATATTTTTTTTCGGATCATCGATTATCTCTATTCTTTTTGATCTTTGATTTTTGATCTTTGATCTGGTTATGCATCCAACTCCCCTGCGATCACGTTCATGCTGCTCATGGTCAGGATGGCGTCGGACAAAACGCCGCCCCGGATCATTTCCGGGTAGGCCTGGTAGTAAATGAATCCCGGCCGCCGGAAATGGAGGCGGTATGGGGTTCGGCCGCCGTCGCTCACCAGGTAGAAGCCCAGTTCGCCGTTGGCGCCTTCGACCGCATGATACACCTCCCCGGCCGGTACTTCGATCTCGCCCATGACGATCTTGAAGTGCCAGATCAGCGCCTCCATCTTCGCATATACCTCTTCCTTCGGGGGCAGGTAGAACTGCGGTACGTCGGCGTGGAACGGGCCTTCGGGCAGGTTCTCCAGGGCGTTGCGAACGAGTTTCAGGCTTTCCCACACCTCCTGCTGCCTGACACAGAAGCGGTCGTACGTATCGCCGTGGGTGCCGACGGGGATGATAAAGTTAAAATCGTCGTAGCTGCTGTAAGGATTCATCACCCGAACATCGTAATCGACGCCGGCGGCACGCAGGTTGGGACCGGTAAAGCCGTAGTTCAGCGCCCGGTCGGCGCTGATCGGACCTACGCCGATGGTGCGGTCCATGAAGATGCGGTTGCGCATCAGCAGCTTCTCAAACTCCCGGAAAACCTTCGGGATATGGTCGAGGAATTCGCGGATCTTCCGGATGGCTGCCGGGGTAAAATCCCGCTCGAAGCCCCCGATCCGGCCCATATTGGTGGTGAGGCGGGCGCCCGACACTTCTTCGTAGATCTCGTAAACCCGTTCCCTTTCCTGAAATACGTAAGTAAAGCCCGTGAGAGCGCCGCTGTCGACGCCGATCACACTGTTGCAGATGAGGTGATCGACGATGCGGGCGAGTTCCATCAGGATGATGCGCATGTAGTCGACCCGGCGCGGGGTATTCACCCCGAGCAGCTTTTCGACGGTCATGTGCCAGCCGATGTTGTTGATGGGCGAAGAGCAGTAGTTCAGCCGGTCGGTGAGCGTGGTGACCTGGTAGAAGGGCCTCCGCTCGGCGATCTTCTCGAAAGCACGGTGAATGTAACCGATCGTCTGTTCCGCGTCGATGATCTTCTCCCCGTCCATGGTCAGCACGTTCTGAAAAATGCCGTGCGTGGCCGGGTGGGTGGGGCCGAGGTTGAGGGTGGTATAGCGCGTGTTATCTTCCAAAATGCCGATCTTGTTTGTCCTCGCGGGTAGGGTCCTCGAGGGGATACTCCTTGCGGAGGGGGAAAAAGTCCAGGTACTCCACGTTCAGGATCCTTTTCAGGTTGGGATGGCCTTCGAAGAGGATCCCGTAGAAATCGTAGGTTTCGCGTTCCATCCAGTTGGCGGTGGAGAAGAGGCCGGTGACCGAGGGTACCCGGGGATCGGCCAGCGTAACAAAGGTCTTGACCCGTATGCGGATATTCTCGCCAAGGTTATGCAGGTGGTACACCACCCCGAGGGGCAATCCGCGGTCGGGATAGTGGATGCCGCACAGGTCGGTGAGAAAGACAAATCCCAGGTCGGGTTCTTCTTTCAGGAAGCGGATCACCTCCGCGATCACCGGGGCCGTCACGATCACGGTAAGCATGTCGCCCCCGGCATCGGTTTCAAGGATGTCGTGAGTGAAGGTCTTTTTGAGGCGATCGGTGATGTAAACGTTGTCCATCTTTTCAAGGTTGCGGCGTACAGCACGCCCTTACCCTCACACGATTCCGTAGCCGGCCAGCATTTCCCGGTATTCCGGCGAATACCGACGACGGAGGGGCTCGTCGGCCACCATTTCCTGGATCTTCATAAAGCCTGCCAGGATCTGTTCGGGACGCGGCGGGCAGCCGGGTACGTACACATCCACGGGCACCACCCGGTCAATGCCCTGGAGAACGCTGTAAGTGTCGAAGATGCCCCCGCTGGAGGCGCATGCGCCCACGGCGAGGACCCAGCGGGGTTCGGCCATCTGGATGTAAACCTGTTGGATCACCGGGGCCATCTTTTTGGCGATGGTTCCCATGACCATGAGAAGGTCGGCCTGGCGCGGACTGAAGCTCAGCCGTTCGGCGCCGAACCGCCCGAGATCGTAATTCGCTCCCATCGTGGCCATGAACTCAATCCCGCAGCAGGAAGTGGCAAAGGGCAACGGCCAGAGCGAATTCTTCCGGGCCATACCCACCACCCGGTCGAGCGTCGTGGCGAAAAGCCCGGGCGCGGAATAACCTTCGGGAGGTTCTGTTTTCGTATAGGGGATGGTTGTCGTATTCATTGAAACAAAATCAAAAATCAAAGATCAAAGATCAAAGACACAGATCAAAAATGAAAACAATCCGTCACCTGGCATCGAACATTTATTTAATATATTGTTTATCAATATTTTTGATCATTGAATTTTAATCTTTGAGTTCCTAATCTTCCCAATCCAATGCCTTCTTTTTAATAATGTACCAGAACCCGAAAAGGAGGAAGCCCAGGAACAGGAGCATCTTCCAGAATCCTTCCCAGCCGAACTCTTTGAAGTTGATCGCCCAGGGGTAGAAGAAGATGATCTCCACATCGAACAGCACGAAGAGAATGGCGATGAGGAAATACTTCACCGAAAAGGGGAAGCGGGCATTGCCTTTTACCTCGATGCCGCATTCGAAGTTCTGGTCTTTCCTCACCGTATGGAATTTCTTCCGTTTCCCCCCGATGAAATGGGTCGCCAGCATGGTCACGGCCACAAATCCGAAGGCCACCACCGACTGGAGGAGTACCGGCAGATAATCAGACGGCAGAAAGGTTTGGTCCATTATTTAGAATTATTCTCGACAAAGATAAACAATATTTTGAAATTTCGTTAACCGGTTAACAGGATATCCAGACGTTCCCTGCCGGCAAGGAGGCCGGTTATTCACCGGTAAAATGATGTTCTTTACCGACACTTTTCATGGTAAAAACCCGGTTGGTTTACTTTTGCCGTTTCGGAATCACTACGCTGACAAGGATTTCGCATTACCGTTGCCATCCGGAGTCTCCCATCGTTCCTCCTGCCCGGCCGGGCAACCGTTCAGCCGGGTCCCGGTCTTTTTACCGATTCAGCCGGAATGACTGTTAAAACACGATAACGCTATGAACCATGCTGTTACTGAACACCCCGGGGAACCGGCCGGAATGGGTCGCAGGAAACTGCTTCCGCTCGCATTCCTCCTTGCCTGCTTGTGCCCGGCATCGGCTTCCTTTGCGCAGTACGACGGCTATACGCTGTATGCCGTCCAGAGCCAGACGAAGGCTTACCTGATCGACAATTCCGGAACGGTTTATCACAGCTGGACCTTTGCTTCCGGTAAGACAACCGGGTATTCTACGTACCTTTTATCCGGGAACATCCTTCTCCGGACCATCAATCATTCCGGTAATTCGTTCAACGGCGGAGGCTCGACCGGTGAAGTGATGAAGGTCGACTGGAACGGGAATGTTACCTGGGACTATGTTTATTCCACCTCTTCTTACTGCTGCCACCATGATATATGCGGCCTTCCGAACGGGAATGTGCTATTGATCGCATGGGAATCAAAAACCGCGGCAGAAGTCGTGCAGGCGGGTTGCTCAGTGAGCAAAGTCATGTGGCCCGACAAGATCGTTGAAATCCAGCCTTCGGGAACGTCGGGAGGGACGGTCGTATGGGAGTGGCATGCCTGGGATCACCTGTGCCAGACCTACAATTCGGCCAAAAGCAACTACGTCACCTCGATCCTGGCTCATCCCGAGTTGCTCAACATCAACAATAACAACAGTTCGAATGAAGCCGACTGGATGCACTGCAACGGCATTGATTACAATGCCACGCTCGACCAGATCACCTTCAGTTCGCATAACCTCAACGAAGTGTATGTGATCGACCACAGCACCACCACGGCTCAGGCAGCCGGCCACAGCGGCGGGAATTCGGGCAAGGGGGGCGATATCCTCTACCGGTGGGGAAACCCGGCGGCTTACCAGGCATCGGGCACCACGGTTTTCAACGTGGTCCATGATGCCCATTGGGTGCCTTCGACGAACCCAAATTTCCCGAACTCTTTGTGCGGTTTCAACAACAAAGGCGGCTCGGGCACTAAATCGTGTGTCGATATCTTCACCCCGCCCTATAACGGGTACACCTATTCCTTCACCACGGGAACTGCCTACTCCCCTTCAACATACAGCTGGCGCCACACTTACAGCGGTTCTTACACCAACGACATGGGGAACTCCCAGCAACTGCCCAACGGCAACACCCTCATCTGCATCGCAGGTTCGGGGTATCTATACGAGATCAACAGCAGTCAAACGGTGGTTTGGTCGAAGACGATCAGCGGAACCGTACCCCAGGCTTTCCGCTATCCACCCTGCTATGTCACCGGCACCTTTGCCGCTGCGCCTACTGCCACACCCTCCTCGCTGTGTGCGGGCAACGCCGTGCAACTGGGTGTGACGGTCACGGGAGGTGCCGCCTACCCC
>DAONFN010000068.1:0-10986 GCA_035403625.1 Bacteroidales bacterium | reverse complement strand
GGCAAAAACTCAGGAAGAACATGCCCGAAAGTGCCACCTTCTTCCATGACACACTCACGATTGACGAACTCCGATAGCCCGGCACTGCCATTCATCCTGTGGAAGAAAATTTAGAAGTTTACGGCGCACGCGTCCACAATCTGAAGAACACCGACCTGGTGATCCCGCGCCACAAGCTGGTGGTCTTCACCGGGCTGAGCGGCAGCGGGAAATCTTCGCTCGCGTTCGACACCATTTACGCCGAGGGTCAGCGCCGGTACATGGAGACCTTTTCCGTGTATGCCCGGCAGTTCATCGGCAACCTCGAGCGGCCCGATGTCGACAAGATCAACGGGCTGAGCCCCGTCATCTCGATCGAGCAGAAATCGACCAGCCGGAATCCCCGATCGACGGTCGGCACCATCACCGAGATCTACGACTTCATGCGGCTCCTGTACGCCCGCATCGCCGACGCCTACTCGTACGAGACAGGAGAGAAGATGGTGCGGTACAGCGAGCAGCAGATCGTTGATCTCATCCTGGAACAATACGACGGCAAGGAGATCCTCGTGCTCGCCCCGCTGGTCAAGGGTCGCAAGGGACATTACCGCGAACTGTTCGATCAGGTCCGCAAACAGGGATTCCTTCATATGAGGATCGACGGGGAGGTGAGCGAACTGGCGCACGGCATGCAGCTCGACCGCTATAAGATCCACGATATCGAGGTCGTGATCGACCGGATCAGGGTCGGCACCGGAGCCAGAGTCCGCCTGTCGCAATCGGTCACCCTTGCCATGAAGCAAGGCAAGGATGTGCTGATGGTGCTGGACGAGGAGACGGAGAAGGCCCGTCATTTCAGCCGGCGGCTGATGTGCCCGGTGAGCGGAATTTCTTACGACGAGCCCGAACCCAATACCTTTTCGTTCAATTCTCCTTACGGGGCCTGTCCGAAGTGCAACGGGCTCGGCACGATCTCTGAGATCGACATCAGCAAAATCATTCCCGACCCGTCGAAAAGCATCCGGAAAGGCGGCATCGTCCCCATCGGGGAGTACAAAAACAGCTGGATATTCCGGCAGATCGAAGCCATCGGTGAAAAGCACGGATTCGATCTCAACACCCCCATCACGGAGATCTCCGAGCACGCCATCAACGTGATCCTCAACGGTTCCGACGAAGTGTTCCGGGTGAAGAACGAATACCTGGGGGTCTCCTCCACCTATGCCTTAAATTTCGAGGGGATCATCAGCTTCATCAATGCGCAGACGGCGGAATCGGCGCCGGCCGGCATCATGAAATGGGTCAGCAGCTTCATGAACAAGATGACCTGTCCCGAATGCGAAGGCACGCGCCTGAAGAAAGAATCGCTCTGGTTCCGCATCGCGGGAAAAAATATTGCCGAGCTGGCTGCCACCGACCTGGTGAATCTTGCGGTGTGGTTTGATGAACTGCCTGCAAAGCTGGAGGAGCGGAAGAACACCATTGCATACGAGATCGTTCGTGAGATCCGGTCGCGGATCCAGTTCATGCTCGATGTGGGTATCGGTTACCTCACCCCGGGCCGTACCGCGAGGAGTCTTTCGGGGGGCGAAAGTCAGCGCATCCGCCTGGCCACCCAGATCGGTTCGCAACTGGTGGGGGTGCTGTACATCCTCGATGAACCCAGCATCGGGCTGCATCACCACGACAACATGCGGCTGATCCGGGCACTGCAGAATCTGCGCGACATCGGCAATTCGGTGATTGTGGTGGAACATGACCAGGAGACAATCCTGGCCGCCGACTACGTGATCGACATCGGTCCAGGCGCCGGGGTGCATGGCGGAAAGATCGTCGCGCAGGGCACGCCGGCCGAGATCATGGCCAACGATCACCTCACCGGGCTCTACCTGAGCGGCAAGCGCAAGATCGAAATCCCGCAGCAGCGCCGCAAAGGCAATGGAGAGTTCCTGACCCTTTCGGGAGCCACGGGCAACAACCTGCAGAATGTCGACCTGGTCCTTCCCCTGGGCACGCTGATCTGTGTGACCGGGTTATCGGGAAGCGGCAAATCATCGCTCATCAACGAGACCCTTTATCCCGTTCTCAGTCACCATTTTTTCCGTTCCGAGGGCAAACCCCTGCCCTATCGGTCGATCGACGGGCTTGACCGCATCGACAAAGTGATCGATATTGACCAGTCGCCCATCGGCCGCACCCCCCGGTCGAACCCGGCAACCTACACCAAAGTGTTCGACGAGATCCGTAAGTTGTTCGCATCCCTGCCCGAGTCGAAGATGCGGGGTTACCAGCCGGGCCGGTTTTCCTTTAACGTGAAGGGCGGCCGCTGTGAGACCTGCAAAGGCGCCGGACTCCGGGTGATCGAGATGAACTTCCTGCCCGACGTCTATGTGCCCTGCGAGACCTGTCATGGCCGGCGATACAACCGCGAAACCCTGGAAGTGCGGTACAAGGGAAAATCGATCAATGACGTGCTGAACATGACCATCGAGCAGGCGGTGGAGTTTTTCGACAGCATTCCGTTCATCGTGCACAAGATCAGCACCCTCAACGATGTAGGGCTTGGGTATATCACGCTGGGGCAGCAGTCGACCACGCTGTCGGGCGGGGAGGCGCAGCGCGTGAAGCTGGCGACCGAACTGTCGAAGACCGACACCGGCAACACCCTCTACATCCTCGACGAACCCACGACGGGACTGCATTTCGAAGACGTGAAAGTGCTGTTGTGTGTGCTCAACAAGCTGGTGGAAAAAGGCAACACCGTGCTGGTGATCGAGCACAACATGGAGGTGATCAAAGTGGCCGACCACATTATCGACCTGGGACCCGAAGGCGGAGAGCGCGGCGGGGAGATCATTACGCAGGGCACGCCGGAGCAGGTGTCGAAGCACCCGACGAGTTATACGGCGAGGTACCTGAGGGAGATTTTGAAGTGACAGATGACGAGTGACGAGTGACGAATGACGGGGAGGTGACTGTTGCCTTCAGGAAATTATCCCCAGGTATATGCATCAGCGTCCATTCCTGGTTCAGGTTTGCTAAAGGGTCACACGCAGGAGTTTCCATTTCTCGTATTCACCCCGGGAAGCTTTAGACAGGAAGTAGGCGTTGCCCTTATGGATGGTGAGTTTCACGGGAAAGGGAAAAGGAATGTCGCAAGACCGTGTCAGCTTTCCAGTGGCCAGGTCGATCTTCCTTACCCGGAACATACCGTTCTTTCTGAAAGCTGTATAAACTTCCCGGTAATACTCATCCACGTAAAGTTGCCCGCACCAGGACCAGTCGGAAATTGGGACAAGGACGTTGACCAAACCGGCCATCAGGGTCTTGTCCTGTTCCCGATGGAAATCAATGGGCACTTTGCGGCAGAGGTTCCCACGTCCGTCCATGACCTCGATCACTCCGTCGGTGAAGTTGAACAGTGCAATGCTATCATTCCCCAGTTTAACCAGCGGGGCATTGGTCTTTTGGTAATAGAACAGATTCATCGCCCGCCGGTCATCCGCTGAAAACTTTGCCGAACCTTCCGTAAATCCGTTCCATCGCCGGTCGAAACCGAGATCGTCGTAATAGTGACTCCGCTTCGGTTCCCCGGAAAAATCCCGGATATAACCAATTCGCCGGTCAGCATCAACGTAACCAATTGTCTTTCCATAGCCATCGGGCGAATTTTCTTCGAAAAATGTCCTTCCGCCTACGGTAAAGAGGAAGGGTTTTACCATCCTGATCAGGGTGTCGTATGTGGTTTGGAAAGGAAACTCGAGCTTCCCGGAAAGATCGTTAAAGTCGCATTGAAAGGCATTGCCTTTGTTCGAGATGTAATGAACATTGGAAAGGAAATCCCTGTAAAGTCGTACAGGCTTTTGTTCGGGAACGGGTGTTACGGCAAGGGTATCTCCATTGCAGTCAACCAGGATCAGTTCGGTACTGTTCAACCGGTAACGGTAAACCATGAGGAGGATATTATTCCCCAGTATCTCGTAATCCTTGACTGAATAATTGTCATCCCGGAATACGAATTCATAGCGACTGGCGGTCACATTGACTTCCTTAAGTTCGGAAATCCGTTGTTTCATCACCAATCCGAGCGGTTTAAGCGGTGCTTTGAAGATGTCGAAAAAGAGCGTTTCATATCCCACACACGATAAAACCAGGGTCACCGGAAATCGTTTCACCCGGATTGAAAAATGACCGTCACTTTCCGAATACACTCCCTCCCGGGTACCCTGTATCATGATAGAGACATTTCCGACCGGGCTCAACGAACGGTTGTCATTAACCACTCCGGTAATCGTAGTGGGCTGAGCCAAAGCTATCCCTCCCGAAGCTACCTGAAACAACAGGAACAGGAAGGAGTGGAACAGCCTTTTCGCAGTTACCGGTGTACCTGACGCCTGATTGCGGACTATTATCATTAGCGGGTTATGTTACCGGGTGTGGGGCCCGAAGGAAGTCCTCGGGGCCGTTACTGTCGGACTGATAACCCAAAGTTACTAAGAAAAACCACAGTTGGTTCCTTTTCAGGCAGATTTTTGCTGAGGCGGGGCGGGGGAACCCTGACAGGGTAGCCATCTCCGATTACTTTCGTATCTTTGGACACGCTAACCACACTTTTTATGGAATCTGAAGATATCGAAAAACTCCAGCAGACCTTTCAGACGAAAACCTGGTCGGAGACCATCAGCTATGACACCTGGGAGATCCTGAAGGTGATCTCCGAAATGGTTGAGGGATTTGAGAAACTCAACCGGATCGGTCCCTGCGTCTCGATCTTCGGCTCTGCCCGCACCCGCGAAAATCAGAAATTCTATCCGCTTACCGAAGAGATCGCCTACCTGCTCACCAAAGCAGGCTTCGGGATCATCACCGGAGGGGGGCCCGGCATCATGGAAGCCGCCAACAAAGGAGCTCATTTCGCCGGCGGGAAGTCCGTCGGTCTCAACATCAACCTGCCTCACGAACAAAGTCCCAACCCGTTTATCGACCGGAACAAGCTGATGAATTTCAACTTCTTTTATGTCCGGAAGACGATGTTCATGCGTTACTCCATGGGATTTATCGCGATGCCGGGCGGGTTTGGCACACTCGACGAACTGACCGAAGCCATCACCCTGATCCAGACCCATAAACTGGTGCGTTTCCCGATCGTCCTAGTTGGCCGGAGTTACTGGCAGGGGATGATCGACTGGATCACGGCGACGGTCCTCGCGGAAGGCAATATCAGCCGGGAAGATCTAGATATCTTCAACGTGGTCGACACAGCCGAAGAGGCGGTGGCAGTCATCACTGATTTCTACAAGACTTACGCACTGAAGCCCAACTTCTGATATCCGCCATTTTTCATTACTTTTGCACGCATTCGTTCGCCCGTCACCCATGCCCAGGAAAAAGAAGCAGGAACCCGCCCCGTCCCTCACCGGGATCATTCTCGATGCTATGATTGAAAAGATCGCCCGCGACCCGGTGGTCATCGATTTCACCGGGATCAACGGCTCGCTTTGCGATTCGTTCGTGATCTGCCACGGAACTTCGCGCACCCAGGTCGAAGCGATCGCCCGCCACGTATGGCAGGAGGTGAAGAAAAAGACGGGGCTGAACCCGAGCCACATGGAAGGGGAGGAAAATGCGGAATGGATTTTGATCGACTACTTCGACGTGGTTGTACACATCTTCCAGGAAGAGCGTCGCCGGTTCTACAATCTCGAGCAATTATGGGCCGACGCACGACTGTTGAAGCATGACGCGCCACGCTGAAAAGCGTCATCAATCTTTTGGAACACGACAGAATGGCAGACAACAAAGATAACCCAAGGCCTCCCAAAGGCAGAAAAATAAGATTCAACGCGATCTGGATCTATGCGATCCTGGCGATCGGATTCATCGCCCTCCAGTATTTCAACTTCAGCAACCCGGTGGAAGAGATCAACTGGGCCCGCCTCGAAGAAGTACTGCGCAAGGAAGATGTTGCCAAGATCGTGATCGTGAACAAGGAGAAGGCGGAAATCTACATCAAGGCGGAGAAACTGAAAAGCGACACCACCTACAAGAAATTCGTCCGTCGCAGCTTCGGAGCCACCACCACCGGTCCCGAATTCACCTACCAGGTCGGCTCGGAAGAGATCTTTTACGGCCTGCTGAAAGACACCCGCGACAGCGTTGTCTCCCGGATGCGGAGGGACAGCGTACCAGTTGAACGCATCGCCGAATTCAACAAGCAGTATCCCTATCCTCCGGCCACCGACACGCGTAAGGACGTGTTCGGCGACATTCTCGGATACCTGCTGCTTCCGGCCATCCTCATCGGGGCCTGGTTCCTGATCATGCGCTTTATGAGCAAGGGCGGCGGCGCCGGCGGCGGCCAGATATTCAACATCGGCAAGTCGAAGGCGCAACTGTTCGATAAAGACACCAGTGTGAGCGTCACTTTCAACGACGTGGCCGGGCTGGAAGAGGCCAAGGTTGAGATCATGGAGATCGTCGATTTCCTGAAGAACCCCTCGAAATACACCAACCTCGGCGGCAAGATCCCCAAAGGCGCGCTGCTGGTCGGTCCCCCGGGAACCGGGAAGACCCTCCTCGCCAAGGCGGTCGCCGGCGAAGCGAAAGTGCCTTTCTTCTCCATTTCGGGATCCGACTTCGTCGAGATGTTCGTGGGAGTTGGCGCTTCCCGTGTCCGTGACCTTTTCCGGCAGGCCAAGGAGAAAGCCCCCTGCATCATCTTCATCGACGAGATCGACGCCATCGGCCGTGCCCGGGGTCGTAATGCCATCACCGGTGCAAACGACGAGCGGGAGAACACCCTGAACCAGCTCCTGACCGAGATGGATGGTTTCGGCACCAACGCCGGCGTCATCATCCTGGCCGCCACCAACCGGGCCGACATCCTCGACCGCGCCCTGATGCGGGCTGGCCGTTTCGACCGGCAGATCAACGTGGAGCTCCCCGACCTTGAAGAACGTAAAGCCATTTTCAACGTACACCTGAAACCACTCAAGCTCGACGAAGGACTCGATGTGGCCTTCCTCGCCAAGCAAACCCCCGGATTCTCGGGCGCCGACATCGCCAATGTTTGCAACGAATCGGCCCTGATCGCCGCCCGCAAGAACAAGAAAGTCATTGAAAAGCAGGACTTCCTCGATGCCATCGACCGGATCATCGGAGGACTGGAAAAACGCAACAAGATCATCTCGATCCACGAGAAAAAAGTGATCGCCTACCACGAGTCGGGACATGCCACCACCAGCTGGCTCCTCGAACATGCCCATCCGCTGGTAAAAGTGACCATCGTTCCGCGCGGCAAGGCGCTGGGAGCTGCCTGGTACCTCCCCGAGGAACGCCAGATCACCACCTATGATCAGATGTTCGACGAGATCACGTCCGCGCTCGGCGGCCGCGCCTCGGAAGATATCATCTTCGGCAAGGTATCGACCGGAGCGCTCAACGACCTCGAGAAAGTGACCAAACAGGCCTATGCCATTGTGGTGTACTTCGGCCTCAACAAGGAGATCGGGAATATCAGTTTTTACGACTCCAGCGGGCAGAACGAATACTCGTTCCAGAAGCCATACAGCGAGAAAACGGCTGAAAAGATCGACCATGAAGTTCGGACCATCGTGGAAGCGGCCTACGAACGGGCCAGGAAGATTCTGTCGGAAAACCGGGAAAAACTCGAGCAACTGGCAGAACTGCTGCTCGACCGAGAAGTGATCTTCCGCGAGGACCTTGAGAATATCTTCGGGAAACGCCCGTGGGATAAGGAAGAAGAAGCCCTTCCGGTCTCGCTTCCGGCCACGGCAGCCACAGACAATACTCCGGAACAAACCCAATCCTGAACAGGGTATGGAAGAAAGCACCTCCCGCGAAAAGATCCTGAAAAAAGTCAGGGATGCACTGATCGAGAAAACCGAGGTGCCCTATCCGATCATCGATCAGGAATCGACGGTTCTGAAAGACCTCAACGAACCTCCCGATGTCACTTTTGCAGAGGAGTTGGTCAGGATCGGGGGTAAATTCGTTTACTGCGAAAGTGAAGACGAGTTTCTCAGCACCCTTGAATCGTTTATCCTGGAAAAAGACTGGGGAGTGCTGTATTGCCAGGACCCGGTACTTCAGAAACTGTTGCATTCAGGCGGCATCCCGTTCGAAGGCAACCCGGAAGCGCTGACAGAGGCGCGTATCGGCATCACCCGATGCGAGTACCTGGTGGCTCGACACGGCACCGCGATGGTCTCGTCGCGGCTCAGCCCCGGGCGCAGGATCGCAGTGTACCCGGAAATCCACCTGGTGATGGCTTATGCCTCACAGCTTGTCCCCGACCTGAAACAGGCGTTATCCGGGCTGAAAAAGAAATACCGCGACCAGTACCCTTCGATGGTTTCACTGATCTCTGGCCCCAGCAGGACTGCCGACATTGAAAAAACCCTGGTGATGGGAGCCCATGGCCCGCGGGAACTTTACGTTTTCCTGATCGACGACGAATCTGCCGCCCACCAAGCCCCTGCCGGATGAATAATTTCCAGGCCCGCACCATCACCGGGTTATCCATGGTTTTTCTTCTCCTGGCCGCCATTTGGTTCTCCGGATGGGTGTTTGCCCTGATCTTCCTGGCCGTTGCAGTACTGGGCATGTGGGAGTTCTACGGCCTGGTTGAGTCTGAAACCTGTCACCCGCAGAAACTTTTCGGAACCCTCGCGGGAAGCGCCATTTACGTTACAGCGGCACTGTCCTCCCTCCTGCCGGACAACGGCATCACAGCGTTCGACACCCGGTACCTGCTCACCCTGGCAGCCCCTGTCCCGCTCATCTTTCTGACATTTCTCCTGGAGATCTACCGGGGCCGGCCGCATCCGCTGACCAACATCGCCGTGACTGTCCTCGGGTTCCTTTATATCGCACTACCCCTTGC
The DNA here is from genome assembly GCA_035403625.1 of Bacteroidales bacterium. Classification (GTDB taxonomy): domain Bacteria; phylum Bacteroidota; class Bacteroidia; order Bacteroidales; family FEN-979; genus CAIVAT01. The sequence goes on along the minus strand of DAONFN010000068.1, from coordinate 2,102 downwards.
GCTGCTGGTTGGTTTCGCCCGCCCCGACGCTCTTCACCTGTATGGCTTTCCGCTGATTCTGACCGGCTATTTCGGTTTTACCTGGATCAACGATACCGCCGCCTACCTTTACGGCAAACAGTTCGGTAAGCATAAGTTCTTTGAACGCATCTCCCCGAAGAAGACCTGGGAAGGCACCCTCGCAGGGGTGTTCGTGACCTTCGCCGCTGCTGCCGGATTCCACCTGCTGGCGCCTGCCCTGCCCCTCACCGACTGGCTTGCGCTGGCCCTGATGGTGGTCGTTTTCGGCACCCACGGCGACCTGGCCGAATCGCTGCTGAAACGCAGCCTCAACATCAAGGATTCGGGCACCATCCTCCCCGGACACGGGGGCATACTCGATCGGTTCGACACGATGTTCATATCGGCCCCCTTTGTATTTTTGTACTTCTTTTTACAAACCCTTTTGCAACGCCCATGACCATTCACCGAGAAGGATACAAGACCATCACCATCGCTTTTTTATTTGTTGCGGCCGTCTTGCTTGCGCTGAACGATATTCTCGTGGACCAAAGCTGGTTTCACTTCACCATGTATGCCCTGGGTCTCTGGTTCTTTATCATGATCGTGCGGTTTTTCCGGTCCCCGAAACGGGAACCAAACGGGGGGGAGAATGTGATCCTCTGCCCGGCCGACGGGAAGATCGTGGTGATCGAACGGACCATTGAACCGGAATATTTTAAGGACGAACGCATCCAGGTGTCGATTTTCATGTCGGCTACCAACGTGCATGTGAACTGGTTCCCGGTCGGGGGTGAGATCGTGTACTATTACTACCACCCGGGAAAGCACATGGTGGCTTTCAGCCCAAAAGCTTCCCTGGAGAATGAACGGGCCACGACCGTGATCCGGCGCGACGACGAGCACCTGATCCTGGTCCGGCAGATCGCAGGCGCGATGGCCCGGCGCATCAAATGCTACCCCAAGGTTGGCGAACCGGTCACCCAGGGCGACGAACTGGGATTCATCAAGTTCGGGTCACGCGTGGATCTGCTGCTGCCGGTGAGCACCAAACTCGATATCACCCTGGGCCAGATGGTCACCGGAAAGAAGACGATCATCGGCCATTTAGGCTGATCACTCCCACTGATCACTCCTCCAGGGCGCGGTGCAGGAACGTGTTGAACGGATACCACGCCCGGAATACCCGGAGTACCTCCTCATGGAATTTTGTTGAAAGCACTTCCTTGTCCGATAAAGGCAGGTCGAGTGTATAATGTTTGTACTTCAGGAGATCGATGTCGGGAAAATCCCTGGGAAAATCGCGCGGCGCCATCTTCGATTTGCCGTAATCCGACAGCTCCTTCGCGTAATTCCGCACGCCGGGATCGGCCAGGATCGACTTGAATTCGGCGGCATTGTAATAGATCTCGCTGCGGATCTTTTTCAACTGGTCGGGCATGGGCATATAAACCCCGGCGGCCAGGAACGATTCGCCCGGCTGGAAATGGATGTAATACCCGGGTCCGGAACTCTTCCTTCCCTTCCCCGACATCCAGGCTCCCATATTGATCTTATACGGGGATTTATCGTGCGAGAAACGCACATCCCGGAAAATCCGGAACATACAATCTTTCGCCGTGACGAATTTCAGCGATTCGTCGAACTTGGCGATCCCGGGAATGACCAAATTGACAAATTGTTCCACTTCGGATTTAGCCGCTTCATATTGTTTCTTGTTTGCCTGGAACCATTCACGGGTGTTGTTTTCCTTCAGTTCCGACAGAAAATCGAGAACGATCTGTTTCATGACAGGATTATTTGAGCCAAAGGTACGAGTATTCGGATATTCCCGCCAAACCGCTCATGACTCAGCCCCGGCACTCCATTTTTGGTTCCCGGCCGCCACCTTTTCCGGGACAAGTTTTCAACAATCGTATTACCTTTTTCATTTTCGCCGATTAAGCGGAAAAAACGATGAAAAAGTTCTGTCTTATTCTCGGGATCCTGGTTGCCGGCCGGTCGGCTGCCACTCCCGCCGGCTACCGGTATACGGCCGGTGGTCGCGCTGCAGCCCTGGGTGGCATCGCAACGCCCGTGACCGATTCATGGTCGGCATTCAA
>DAONFN010000067.1:0-11001 GCA_035403625.1 Bacteroidales bacterium | reverse complement strand
CGACCAACACGGCTTACATCGAGCATACCTTCGATACACCCCTGCTGGATTACGGCGAAGTTCGCACCAGCTACCAGGGTGCCGCCATCATCCGTAAAAACCTCTTTATCCGGAACCGCTACTTTCAGCTCGCCGATTTCATCACCTCATCCTCCTCCAACAACTACACGTTCCAGCTTCACGGGAACGGACTTTACGGAGGTTCCCCTGCGGCTCCCACCGGGGCGTTTGTTCCCGACTTTTCCAACGGCAGGGTCACCTATACCCGCAACAGCGTTTCGCTGGCGGCCCGGATCACGGCGGCGGGAGGGACGTCGGGGTTTTCATACGAAGGTGACAGCATGTTCTATTACGGGAGTTTCCGGCGCTATACGAAAACCCTGGTGCAGAAAAATGCGACGACGAATGCCCTGTTCCTAACGACCCTGTTCCCGTACACTTCGGCGGCTCCTTCGATCTTCCCGTCCGGAACCGGGGGGACACGGGCGCTGGCCCGGGTACAGACCGACGGATACACCGACCTGGTGTTTTGTTCCCAAACCGGCACTCCGCAGACCATCCCTTCCGATACCACCGGGATGACCTTGCCGGTAAAGGGAAACGGACGGATCAACTTTTACTCCCTGTCACCCGGAGGCGGATTTTCATCGGCTTTCCTCCAATCGGGCGACAGCCTCCTGGCCGGGGATCAGTATATCCTTCGAACGGCCAAAAAAATGGATGTGGCGTGGATGTCGGCCGACTCCGTAGTCTCGGCCGGGTATGTGTCGGACACCGGGTTTGTGTGGCTTTATACCCCCGAGCCGTTGCAGTTGCTGCAGGGCCCGGCGCAACAGGTTACGTATGACACTGCCACCCACCTGCTGGCGGCGCGTTTTCCGGCCGCCGGTAACTTTCTTTTCGGATCCGAGGACCTGACCTGGCAATGGACCGGCACGACCGACAGCAACTGGCATAACCCGGCCAACTGGCAATTGCCCGGTCATCCCTCCGTGCATGACATTCCCAGGGCTACCAACCAGGTCGTAATTCCGGCCGGGACGCCGCACATGCCGACCGTGTCGGAAGGGCCGGCCACCTGTCATGACCTGACGATCTCCGCAGGGGCCATGCTGACGGTGGGAAGCCTGAAGTTTTTAACGGTGGAGGGGACGGTGAGGATGGAATGACGAGTGACGAGTGACGAATGACAAGTGAAGGGTGAAGGGTGAAGAGTGAAGAGTGAAGAGTTAAGAGTGATCAGAAGTTGATGGTGTACTCGTAGGTTTCGCCCGGGGATTTGGGTTCGGGTTTTTCGGGAGGCGGAGGGGGTGATTTTTCGGCGGAGGTGTAGCTGATCCGGATTCCCGGAGGCAGTTTGAACCGGATGGTGGTTTTGGTGGTGGATTTGACCCGCACGCCGCGGTTTTTCACCTTTTCATACCGGAGCATGCCCACCAGCCGGAGCGCCTCTTCGTCGCAGCCGTAGCCGATTCCTTTCAGGATGTGCGGTGACTGCACCACGCCGGTATCCAGGATATCGTATCCGACCACCACGGGACCTTCGACTCCCGCTTCCAGTGCTTCCTGAGGATACCGAAGGTTTGAAGTTATGAATTCACGATAGGCAGCATTTCCGCCCGGGTAGTGGGGAAGGTTGAGGAATTTCTTCTTATGGGGATGATGGTCGTGCATGCCGCAAAGGTATATTTTTCCGGGAATTAATCTTGACAATGAGAGGTTTGTATTTTATCTTTGTAAGAAAAACAATGCGATGAAACGGTTACTGGTTGCCTTGTTCGTGTTATTGTTCACCTTCCCTGCGCTCAGCCGGAACGGAGGAATTACAGTCCTGACGCCCAACGGGGGTGAAACCTGGATAGCCGGATCACCGGCGATGATTCAGTGGACGAATACCAATACCGCCGGACCGGTCAGGGTTGACCTTTTCAAGGCCAATGCGCTTTTTATGACCGTTGCCCCGCAGGTGGCACCCGGTATCACCTCGATCACCTGGATACCACCCGTTACCATCGTTACCGGAAGCGATTACAAGGTGAAGGTCACTTCATTGACCAGTTCTGCAGGTTATGATTTCAGTGATAATTTCTTCGCCATTGTTGCCCCCGTTACCAACCAGGTTAAAGTGGTGACCCCGAACGGGGGTGAAAACTGGATCATCGGATGTCAGGCCCTGATCCAGTGGATCAGCACGTCAGCCGCGCCATTTCCTGTGAAGATCGAACTATACAGGAACGATGCATATTACCTCACCATTTCGGCCCAGGTTCCTGCCGGGCAGATGTCGTTCACCTGGATTCCTCCCGTATCTGTCATGCCGGGGAATACGTATAAAGTGAAAGTATCGTGCATGACCGCCACCGGGACTGTACCGGTCTATGATTTCAGCGACGGCTATTTTTCCATCAGCAAGGGGGTGATCACTGTTTCTGCGCCCAACGGGGGCGAAGCGTGGATGAAAGGATCGATCCATCCGATCCTTTGGGTTGACAACGTATGCAGCAATGTCAGGATCGAGCTTTGGAAGGGAGGGGCTTTTCACTCCCTGATCGCCGCATCCGTTCCTTCAAACGGTTTCTTTAACTGGATGATACCGAACACGGCAACCCTTGTTCCCGGTCAGGATTATAAAGTCAAGATTCTTGCTCTTATGACAGCTGCGAATACTACCGGTCTGGTGTATGATTTCAGCGACAACAATTTCACCCTCTTACCCGGTTCTCCCGGCATCACCCCGGCCCTGTGCGGGAAAGTCAGGGTATTTCCCAATCCGTTCGCAGACGAACTTTCCGTCGAATTACCGGAGAGTATGGAGGGAAATTTAGTGGCCGAGGTGGTTGGTGATGCTGCAAAACCTTTGTTATCAAAGGAGATCGCATGTGCAGAGGTAGGGAGAACCTTCCGGTTGAATACCTCGGGGCTGCCTTCCGGCAGATACCTTCTTTTATTGAAGGTCGGGGACAGAGTGATCTTCAACCAGACCATTCTGCACCGGCCCTAAGCCAGACTCCTTTATTTTCAGCATCAGAATTTTTTTTCTCCTTTTCCGGCAACATCCGGAATAATTCTGTATTTCAATAAAATTCCATATTTATTGCCCTAACAGAAAATTGGATGGTTATGGTAATAAGAAAGATACGAAAAAGAAATATTGCAAGATAGGTTGTCTTATTTTCAATTATTCCTATATTTACCAAGTCCAACCGACAGGAATACCTAACTTCTTTTTGAGACAAATTTATATTTCCATAAACACAACCACCAAAAAATCCATTAAAAACAAATGCCATGAAAAACCTTTTACTCTCGAAGCCGGGCCAGCGCCTTTCACGGATTCTGCTGCTCGCTTTTCTGGGATGCATCCTGGGATTCCAGGCTGTGAAAGCGGAAGTGAACTTCACGCAGACCCTCACCGCCGATTTCAACAAGGGCGTATTAAACAACGTAATTGTAAACAGTGACAACGTTTACCTGCAGTATGCAGCAAGCGATGTCGGATCGTGGCTAACCACGACCGTACTGCCCCAGACCCTTACTGGGCACCGGGCTGTATCGTGGAACGACCGTTATGCTTACGTTATCGGGGGTTACAACAATCTGAATTGTGTGAATACCGTGTATTACGCTACGATCTCTTCGGGAGGGATCGGAAGCTGGACAGCGCTCAACCCGCTCCCGGTGGCCTTGCGCGATCCGGCCGTGGTGATCGGCACCAATACGATCTATGTGATGGGGGGGCGTGACGGATCTCAGGTGTACAACACGATCTATTATGCATCGATCAATACCGACGGAACGCTCGGCGCCTGGCAAACCTCAGCTGTCACCCTTCCGGCGGCCCTCTGGGGTCACACGGCCACCTATTGCATGGGTTATATTTACGTCGTTGGCGGGACCAGTTCCCTGACGGAGAATACCGCTCTCTCATCGGTCTGGTACACCAAGGTCACGGCGCTGAACACGCTGACTTCCTGGACGGCAGGCACCAGTCTCCCGGCCGCAAGGAACCGGCATGCCGCCGTAACCTACAACGGCAAAGTATTTGTGATTGGGGGGTATAACAACACCGGAACCAGGGCCGGCACGGTGTATTACGCCACTCCTGCCGTCGGCGGTTCAACCGGGGCCTGGACCTCAGGAGCGAGTTTGCCGGTGGGGCTCAGCAACCATTCCGCTGCCGTGACCAACGGGGTCATTTCCGTAATGGCGGGTGACAACGGTACCACCCTGCTGAATTCAGTCTATTATTCGAGTGCCGAAGTTTTATCCTGGAATCTTTCGGGCAATGTGCTGTACGATTATACCAAAGACGGATCGGCGTTTACCGGCAATGGCCAGGTGTATTACACAGGAGGTCAGAATCTTTCTGGAACCCCGATCATCAACTGCCGGTATGCGAACATGGTTCTTACCACCAATTACAGCAGTCATGGCGTATTCGTTTCCAATCCCTTCTACGAACTGGGTGCTGTACGGACCATCGACTCGCTAGCTTTCGTCAAAGCCGTAACCGGCGGCGCGACTGTTCAGGTTTGTTACCGCACGGCCGGCACCGATGGCATCTGGGGAGATTGGACGGCTCTGACCGCCACCTCGCCGATCGTGGTGGGGCTGAACAAGCAATACCTGCAATATGCCGTGGTGCTGACCGGGTCGGGGACCAATAATGCCACGCTGAACAGCCTGACGCTGTACACACCCGGGACCCAGCTTTCGGGCGACCTGAGTGCGACCACCACCTTTACGAAGGCATTGAGCCCTTATTGGGCTACGGGCGATATCTGGTTCAACAGCGGGACCCATACCTTCCAGGCCGGGGCCACGATCCTCTTCATGGCCGGCACGGGATTGACCGTTAACCAGGCCAATATGATCTGTAACGGGACATCGGTCGACTCCGTCAAATTCATGTACTATACATCGGAAACGGGGAAATGGGATGGCATCTATTTCACCGATCAAAGTGACAACGGGGTTTCCTCCCAACTTTACTATACCGTTATTGCCGGTGCGGGCTTCGGAAGCAACGATGCCAACCTGTTCAGCCAGAATACAAGCGAACCCCTTCTTTCGCGCTGCAGCATCCGCTGGTGCGAAGGGACCGGGGTGCGGCTGGAGGCGGCTCACCTGAACATCCAGAACTCGGTGATCAAGAGCAACACCGGCAATGGCTTGTCTTGCAGTAATTCAAATCCGACGTTGTTATCCAGCACAATTTCAAATAATACCAATGCCGGGGTGTATCTTTCATCAACCGCATCGATCCCCAATTTCAGCAGCGGGAGTTGTACCATCAGCAACAACCTTTACAGTATCTATTATCCTTCACCCAATGCCACCTTTTACCAGCCAAACGGTTCACCCATTATGACAGGCAATACCTACAACGGGTTGTGCATGGAAGGAGGATATATCGGTTCGAACCAGCGCTGGAATGCCATCTCCTACGATTATGTTCTTCTGGGAACCGTGAAAATTGCCCAGTACGCAGGGGCCTCCCGTCTGACCATCGAGCCCGGAAATACGATCAAAGGTCTGCCGGGTGTTCAACTTATGGTGGGTGAATGCGGCTCCGACGGGGGAGAACTGTATGCGCTGGGAACGAGCGACAGCGTGATCACCTTTACTTCCTACAACGGCCTGGCCGGGGGGTGGAACGGGATCTACTTTACCGAATGCAGCGACAACTGGGGCGGACAGTCGCAACTGGATTACTGCATCATTGAAAAAGGAAATGACTACAACTATTATTCGTTGAATACGGCCCAGCCGAACCTGATCAACCACTCGATCATCCGGAACTCGGCCACGGATGGAGCCCGGTACAGCAATGCCACCGGCAGCATCACCAACTGCCAGTTTTTGACCAATGGCCGATACCCACTCTACTTCATGAACCCGGAGGCGAACCCCATTCATACCGGGAACACATTTACGGGCAATACCATTAATTTCATCACTCTTTCCGGAGGGACCTATTCCTTTGATCGTACCTACAATTATGAGGGGGTTGGCTACTATATTCTCAGTAGTATTCTTATGGCCAACTATGGCTCTACATGCAGACTCACCCTGCTTCCCAGTGTGACCTTTGCCTTTGCTCCAGGCACGAAATTACAGCTTGGATCCTGCGGTTCTTACGGAGGTGAAATATATGCTGTCGGTACCTCGACAAACCGGATCACTTTCAGGGCTTACAATACTACGGCAGGGGGATGGGAAGGGATTTATTTCACTCCCTGCAATGATAACTGGGGAGGTGTATCGAAGATGGAATATTGCAATATCCGCCACGGGAATGCGCAAAACATCCTGATTGAAGGATCCAGCCAGCCGAGCCTGAATTATTGCAATGTTCACCTTGCAGTAACCAACGGAATTGTTCTCTATCAATCGAATCCCTCCATCACCAATTGTGCGATTTATTCCAACGGTTCTTACCCCCTGAAGTTCAACGACTGGACATGCGATCCTTATCTGCGGGGCAATTCCTACACTTCCAACGGGATGAATTACATAGCGATTTTGCCTTCCGGAGATTATTCGTCGAGCCGGACCCTTCGATTCGACAATGTTCCCTACCACATTCTCGGGAATATCAACATGGCGCAGTACAGCGGACATTCCAGGCTGACGATTCAGCCCGGGGTCACCCTTAATTTCGACCCGGGAACGGGTCTGCAACTGGGAATTTCCAGTTCTTACGGGGGCGACATCTGGGCCGAAGGGAAGGCCGACAGCCTCATCACCTTCAAGCCATACAACAATGCTGTCGGAGGATGGAACGGGATCACCTTTACCGACTGGAACGACAACTGGGGCGGAACTTCTTCGCTGAAATACTGCATCATTGAAAAAGGAGCGTCCTACAATATCAGCTGCACCTCGTCGGGCCAGCCCTCCATGAGTTACTGTACCATCCGCAATTCCGCTTCCCACGGGATGATCCTGAGCTCGTCGAGCCCCTCGATCCAGAACTGCACCTTTACGCAAAATGCCGGATACCCGCTGAAGTACAACAACTGGCAGTGCAATGCCTACCTGAAGTCCAACACCTATACCTCGAACACCCCCAACTTTATCGCATTGTCGGGAGGGGATTACGATGCCAACCGGACGGTTTACTATGACGGAGCTCAATACCATGTACTGGGAGATATCATCATGGATCTGTACGGCGGGCATTCCCGTCTGACCATCCAGCCCGGTGTGACCATGAACTTCGATCCGGGCACGGGAATCCAGCTCGGCGCGAGCAGCTCTTACGGCGGCGATCTCTGGGCCGAGGGCAAGGTCGACAGCCTGATCACCTTCCGGCCGTACAATGGCCTCCCGGGAGGATGGGACGGGATCAACTTCACCGACTGGAACGATAACTGGAGCGGGACCTCTTTGATGAAATATTGCCTGGTGGAAAAGGGAGCATCCTACAATCTCCAGGTCACCACATCGGCCCAACCCACCATCGATCACTGCACCTTTACGAATTCAACCGGTAACGGGGTTGTCATCAACGGCAGCGCCAACCTGACCATCCGGAATTCAAACTTCACCTACAATGCCGGTCACGGCCTCTATTTCGACAATACCGCCACGGCCACCCTGGGCCATGCGGACACTTACACCAATAACATCTACTATAACGGAGGGTACGAGTTGTACAACAATTCCACTTCAAACATCAATGCCGCCTATAATTTCTGGAATACCGGCGACTCAACGATGGTTGCCCTGAATATTTACGACAAAGCCGATAATTCCGCCAAAGGACGGGTCTTTTTCACTCCTTTCGCCCAGGTACCATCCCTCTATACGACCAATACCATCCTGGGAGGGACTGTGAAATATGCAGATGGGGCGGCATCGGTGATGAAGAATGTACCGATGGCGATCAAAACCTTTGCGAATGCCACCATTGCTTCGACCACCAGCAATACCTCCGGTGTTTACGCTTTTGCTCCGGTTGCTTCGGGTAGCTACAAGCTGTCGATCACTCCTGCAGCCCCGGTGGTTCCCTGCAACTCAACTGATGCCCTGGCGATCCTGAACCATTTTGCGATGATCGCTCCGCTGAATGGGATGAACCTGGCGGCAGCGGATGTGAACGTGAGTCATACGGTGAACGGCACCGATGCTATGTTCGTCATGAAACGGTTTGCCAACCTGATCACCACCTTCCCGGCCGGCGATTACCTTTGGGACATCGACACCCTGATCGTCAACGGTTCCAACGCGACCGAAAACATCCAGATGCTGTGCTTCGGTGATGTCAACGCTTCATGGCTACCACCTGCCAAGAGCGCGGGATCCGTAGGACTTGCGTATGATGGATCGGTTCTGGTTGAATCGAACACCGAATTTGAAATGCCGGTGAGGCTGCAGACGGCTGCCGAAGTTGGCGCCATCTCGCTGGGCTTTTACTATCCGCAGGAATACCTCGAGGTGACCGGCGCCCGACTGGCCAATGGTGTTTCCGGATTCTCGTGGTCGGCTACGGACGGACTCTTCCGGATGGGCTGGTGTGATATGAACGCGCTGAACATTGGCGATGATGAAGTGGTGGTGATCCTGACCATGAAGACCAAAGACCTGTCGTCGATGACCTCCTCCATCGCACTCAACCTTTTCGAATCGAGCGAATTTGCCGATGCCTCGGCCACGCCTTACCCGATCGTCATCACCATCCCACTGATCAATAGTACACTGACAGGTACGGGTACCGGACTAAGCAGGACCGGATTGTCGGTGGCACCCAACCCGGCGAGGGAGTCGGCAAAGGTCTCTTTCAGCCTGGCTGAACCAACGAAAGTAAGACTGACGTTGCTCGATCTCCCCGGAACCGTCGTCATGACCCTAGCCGACCGCGCCTTTGAGGCCGGCGAGCGGCGGGTGACCCTTTCCACCTCGGCACTTAAATCTGGAATTTATTTCTTGAAATTGGAACAGCTAACCAGTGGACAAAACCGGACAGAACTCGTCAAGATAGTAGTATCTCATTAATAATCTATGCGTTATGAAGACACGGATATTAAAAATACTACCCCTCTTGATGATGTTGGCCTGGTCGGGGCTGGTTCGAGCGCAGATCGGTACCACAGCCGGATCGGTGACCACTTGTCCCGGCACGATCGTGGTACCGGTGAATGTGACGAACTGCACCGGAGTCGGAGCTATCTCGCTGGTGCTGGATTTCGACAGTTCGAAACTTGACTACCTGGGATATCAGAACCTGAACGGGGCACTCGGAGGCGGTTTGCTGGTTATCAGCTCCAGTGCGAACCGGGTCATCTTCTCCTGGGCAAACGGTGCCGGGGCAAGTCCCGGCACCGCGACCCTGGTCGAGTTTCGTTTCAGTGCCGTACCCAGCACCACTTCCCTGACGTGGGACACCCAGACCCCGGGGAACTGTGAGTATTCCGATGTAAACGGAGTCGTACTGGCAGCCAGCTTCACCAATGGTACAGCCACCATCCAACAGCCACCGGTGATCACCACACCCCCGGTCAATAAAACGGTTCTTGTGGGGTACAATACATCCTTTTCATTTGCTGCAACAGGCACCAGTGTTGCTTATCTCTGGCAAGTGAGTACCAATGGGGGCGGCACCTGGGCCGATCTTACCAACACAGGGGTTTACAATGGGGTTACCCAGACAACCCTTTCCATTACCGGAGCACTTCTTTCGATGGACGGATACAAATACCGGTGCCGCCTCACCGGCACATGTCCTCCGGTGACCTATACCGATCCCGTCACACTCACCGTGATCAACCCGGTGACGACCCTCTTGCCGACCGCCGGTTTCTGTCCGGGAAGCCTGACCGTACCGGTAACCGTGACCAACTTTACCGGTGTGGCCGCATTTTCGATGACCTTTTCCTATAACACCTCCTGCCTGACCTACACCGGGTACCAGAGCCTCAATAGCGGACTTTCCGTGGGGAACTTCGTGATCAACGCGATCGGCGGGAAGGTTTACATGACGTGGTCATCCTCCGGTGCTGTTACGTTAGGCAATGCGACCATCGTCGAACTCCTCTTCACAGGGGTCACCGGTAGCAGTCCGCTGACCTGGTACACGGTCGACGATGGTTTTTGCGAATATTCGGATATCAACGGGAGTTTCCTGACATCCGTGTGGACGAGCGGGAATGAGACCATTTATGGTATTCCGACGGTCACCTCTGACCCGGTGAACCGGATCATTGCCAAAGGGCAGAATACCACTTTCGGCATTACGGCCACGGGGCAGGGTTTATCGTACCTGTGGCAATACAGTACCAACAATGGTACAACCTTTACTGATCTTTCAAACGGCGGGTACTATACCGGGGTGACCTCTCCTACGCTCACCATTACGGGCGCCCAGCTGGCTCTCAGCGGCTACCAGTACCGGTGCAGGGTAACAGGCACCTGTACGCCTGTCGTTTACTCCAATCCGGGTATCCTTACGGTGCTTCCCAACATTATTACCAATTGCGGATCCGCCACCGTCTGCCCCGGACAGCTCATGGTTCCGGTAACGGTTACCGATTTCATCGGCGTGGGTTCCTTTTCATTAGTATTGAACTACAACCCAACGTTATTCTCATACACCGGCTACCAGAGCCTCAACGGGAATATCTCTCCCGGGAATTTCATCGCCAATGCTTCTGCGGGTAAAGTGTACCTGACCTGGTCGGATGTGACGGCAGCAACCATCCCGGCGGGAGGAACCCTGGTGGAGCTGAAATTCACCGGGATCCCCGGAACAGCTTCCTTTACGTGGGATACCGGGATACCGGGGAACTGCGAGTACGTAGATGTTGCGGGACTGGTGATCTTTTCGACCTGGAACAACGGCAGTGCCACCGTCAATACCCCGCCCCTGGTAACCACCGATCCCGTGAACAAGACGATCTATGGCACGGGAAGCACCACCTTTTCGGTGGCGGCAAGCGGAACCGGGCTTGGCTACCGCTGGCAGGTGAGTACCAACGGGGGATCGATATGGACCAACCT
>DAONFN010000066.1:0-11016 GCA_035403625.1 Bacteroidales bacterium | reverse complement strand
TCCCCGTCGAACGGAGCCGAAATGTGCGTTTCATCAAGGTAACTCTGTACCTCGCTGAGCGCTCCCTCGGCCCGGTCGACCATGGCCATTGCCGCAGCTTTATCCTCCGGTCGGGTGCCGTTTTTCGCCTTTGTCCAGGTCTCCCTGGCGGCATTTGCGGTTTCCAGGGCCGCTTTGAGGGCTGCCTCCGATTCATCCTTCTTCTGTGCAGGGACCACCCCTTCACGGAAGAGGTTCTGGATCCTCGCATCAGTCTTCTGCGCCAGCTCATAAGCAACCTGCGCCTTCAGGTAGATGTTGTGAGCCGCCTCAATGTCTTCCTTGTCGGCGCCGGTTAAAGCTTTGGCATTCTGTGCCTCGGCCCCCTTCAGCGCCGCCCGGGCCTGGTCGAGCCTGGCCTGGACTTCCGGACTGCTCAGCACGAACAAAAGCTGACCTTTTTTCACGGCGTCGCCTTTATGTACCGGCAAACTGTCGATCCTGGCGGTGAGCTTCGAAGCAACCCTGACCTGTGTTGCGTCCACTTCACCCTGCACTTCAACGGAACGCGGGGTGAAGATAACGATTGCGGAATAAACGAGGAGTGCCAGCAAAAGGCTTACCCCGATGACTGAAAACAAGATGACTCTCTTTTTCATATAACTATGGCTAACGGATAAAACACTATTGATAACGTTCTGTCTTGACCCCAGGGCGATTGATATAGGATGGATAATCGCCCGGAATGCCCGAATATTCCAGGAGTTTCGCGAGGGCCGTGTCGTAATGATACATGGCCTGCAGACGCTCCGTGTTTACCTGCGCCAGGGCCAGGCGTGCATCGACCACCCGGGTCGACTGACTCATTTCATGGCGGAATTCACTCTCGCAGGTGCGGAGATACTCTTCGGCATAATTACGGGCTTCTGCAAGTTCGGCAAGTTGATCATGGTACATCCTGATTTCACGGTACTTCTTCTCCACCAGGGTACTGATGTCTGACTGCGATTTCTGCCCGAATTCACCGGCCTCCTCTACCTGGAGCCTTGCTGCGCGCACTTTGGCGTACTTCGAAAGCCCGTCGAACAGGTTCCATTTCAAACCCACACCGGCTTCCCATCCGGGCATGTAAGGCGACAGATTTTTATCGGCCAGGTTATAGGCTCCCTGTACAAGAACTGCCGGGAAATAGGCGGCCTGTTCCGCCTTGCATGCCTGGCGCGCAAGCTCTTTCTTCGACTCGATCTGATCCAGAAGCGGGTTGTGACTTGCCGCAAGAGACTGGAAATAGGCCAGGGGCTCAATGGAATCAAGGTAGAAGAGATCGGAGGCGGGCTCGACCGTCACCGTGTCGCTGAGTACCAGTGTGGAGGTCAGCGCCTTGTTCACGGTGGCGGCCTCATCCAGTGCCTTGCTGAGTTCGCGGTTGGCCTGGGCGTGGAAAACGCGGGCATGCAACACATCGGAGTGAGCGATCATTCCCTCGGTTTCCAGCTTCAGGGCGTCATCCAGGTGCTGCTGCAGCCCGGATAGGACCGTTTGCCTGACCGCCACGACCTGCCGGGCCAGGCACAGTCCATAGTACCGCTCTGCCAGTTCGCTCATGAGTTCTCCCTGTTTTTGACGGTCCGCCTCAGTGGCCTCGCGGAGCTGGATGGATGCAGCTTTGTTGGCTGCGCGGATCCGGCCGCCGGCGTACACGGGCCATTCGACGGTGGCGGTCACAACACCGAAATCCCGTTCCTGGATCATGCGATTCCAATCCCCTTTCTCAATCTCGTTCAGCCCTGCCAGGATCTTCTGGCGAACCAGGGCGGTAGCCATCTCGTCGGGGATTCCCGTGATGCCTCCGAATTTGCCGTAGGTTCCCAGTGTCTGATAAAGCGGGGTGATTGCATCTTCGACCGGAGTGAGATCCAGGCGGATATCCTCCTGCATCAGCATCGCCTGGGCGGTGATGCCCACCGAGGGATAATACAGCCCCCTGGCCGCTCTTTTCTCCTGGCTCCGGCGCTGCTGCATCAGGGCCGACTGTTTCAGGATATGACTGTTCTGCCAGGTGATCTCCCGGGCCTCATTGAATGTTATTTTCTTCACAATTACGGGTTCGGCAGCGCGGGTGATTGTACCCGTAAGGATCAGGATCCCTGCCAGCCCTAATGTCTTTTTTGTCAATGCTTTCATGGATGTTATCAATGAAGGTTCCCGGCATTATTCGTTTCTGCGTAAAATGCCGTAAAACAATATGTCAACCAATCCGTCAAGGCGCTGATGCAACAGGGTTTCACTCTGGTCACCGGTGATTACCAGGGGAATTTCCATGCCTTTCAGTGCGGTGACGATCGCGATGGCTGTCAACCTGACGTCGTCGAGCCGGAAAATGCCCGCTTCGACACCATGGCTCAGTATCCCAGTCATAATGGTAAACTCTTCGTTGTCGGCCTGTGCCCGGGTTTCAGCGGCAAATTCCGGGTTTGCCGAAAATTCCGATCGTAAAACAGTGTAAAGATTCTTCAACTGCTGCAATCCGTGCATCCGTTCCCGCACATAGGCGGAGAGTTTTTCCTTCGGATCGTTGCAGCCATCCACCGCCGTCAGAATCCGCTCCTTCAAGTGTTCGATCTCCTGTCCCAGTACCGCCCGGAAGATCTCTTCCTTCCCTGCATAGTAATAGTATATGGAGCTTTTCCCCTTTCCCATTTGCCGGGCAATGTCGTCGACCGTTGTTTTTGCATACCCGAACCGCTCAAAAATGACCCGTGCCGCTACAAGTATCCGGGCCCTCATGTCACTTTTTTTATCCCATTCCATAATTAATTAATTGAATATCTGCAATTTAATATAAATTCGACTATTGGACTAAAACGGTCCAAAATTACAGATTATTTTATTGTGACCAACTTTTTTTTATTTTTTTTTCATCCGGCCATCCGGAAACAGGTAACTCTTTGTGTTGTCGGGAAATCTATTTATCTTTGTCCTGTTAATATTTTAACAATAATATCATGAAAGCAACTCATATCGAACACCTTGGGATCGCAGTAAATAGCCTGGAGGAGAGCATTCCCTATTACGAGAATCTCCTGGGATCCAAATGTTATAATATCGAGGAGGTAAAAGATCAACGTGTCAGGACCGCCTTTTTCCAGGTAGGCCAGACCAAGATCGAACTCCTGGAATCGACCGATCCTGAAGGTCCGATCGGGAAATTCCTGGAGAAAAAAGGCGAAGGGATCCACCACGTTGCCTTTGCGGTTGAAAATACCGACGCCGCGCTGACGGAAGCCGGTTCCATGGGCCTGGCCCTGATTGATAAGGTTGCCCGCAAAGGAGCCGAAGGGCTGAATATCGGGTTCCTGCACCCCAAATCCACCCATGGCGTATTGATCGAATTTTGTTCCAAATGATACTGCAAAGACGTCCTGCAAAGCGTCTATGCGGATAAAACCCGAAACTTATGGCGAACGAAAACAAAATTTCCGAATTACTCGAAAAAAGAGAGAAGGCCAAGCTGGGCGGCGGTGAAGAAAGGATCCGTTCGCAGCACAAAAAGGGAAAAATGACTGCCCGTGAGCGTATTGAAAAACTTCTTGACGAAGGAAGTTTTGAAGAATACGACATGTTCGTGACCCACCGATGCACCGACTTCGGGCTGGAGACCGAACACTACCTCGGCGATGGCGTCGTAACCGGCCGCGGTACCATCGACGGTCGTGTGGTCTTTGTCTTTTCCCAGGACTTTACCGTTTTCGGCGGTTCCCTTTCGGAAACCTTTGCCCGGAAAATTTGCAAGATCATGGACCAGGCCATGAAGGTGGGCGCCCCGGTGATCGGGATCAACGACAGCGGCGGAGCGCGTATTCAGGAAGGGGTCAACTCACTGGCCGGTTATGCCGAGATCTTTATGCGAAACATCGCCGCCTCCGGCGTAGTTCCCCAGATCTCCGCCATTTTCGGTCCCTGTGCCGGCGGCGCGGTCTACTCCCCTGCCCTCACCGATTTCGTGGTGATGAGCGAAAACTCGAGCTACATGTTCGTAACCGGACCGAAAGTGACGAAAACCGTCACGGGCGAAGAGATCTCCACCGAAGACCTCGGGGGCGCCTCGGTCCATTCGACCAAATCGGGGGTCGCCCATTTCCGGTCGGCCGACGAAGAAGAAGGACTGCTCCTCATCCGCAAACTGCTCGAATACCTGCCACAGAATAACCTGGAAGACCCGATCGTGACCGAATGCACCGACCCCATCGACCGCATCGAGGATTCCCTGAACGACCTCGTACCGGCCAACCCGAACCAGCCGTATGACGTCAAGGATATCATCTACCGGATTGTCGACAACCAGCAATTCCTTGAAGTTCACCAGCATTATGCGAAAAATATCGTCGTAGGCTTTTCCAAGTTCAATGGGATCCCCTGCGGGATCGTCGCCAACCAGCCCAACTTCCTGGCCGGCGTCCTCGACATCGAAGCCTCCCGGAAAGGAGCACGCTTCGTCCGGTTCTGCGACGCATTCAATATTCCCATTATCACCTTGGTCGACGTACCAGGCTTCCTTCCCGGCAGCAACCAGGAGTACGGAGGCATCATCGCCCACGGCGCCAAACTGCTGTTTGCCTACGGTGAAGCCACCGTCCCGAAAATCACCATCACCCTCCGAAAATCTTACGGAGGCGCCCACGATGTGATGGGATGCAAGCAACTTCGCGCCGACATGAACTATGCCTGGCCCTCGGCCGAGATCGCCGTCATGGGACCCAAAGGAGCCATCGAGATCCTCGAAGGGAAAAAGATCAGTGAAATCAAAGAGGCCCGGGAAATGGTGAAATACGTTGCCGACAAGGAACGGGATTACAAGACCCGCTTTGCCAATCCGTACGACGCTGCACGATACGGTTATATCGACGATGTGATCGAACCGCGCAACACCCGCTTCCGGATCATACGGGCTTTGCAAACCCTTGCTACCAAGAAGGATTCCCTGCCCCCCAAGAAACACAGCAATATCCCCCTGTAAAACCGGAACCATGAAACTGCTGACCATCACCTTCGATCTCTCCCTGATCGATCATTATACGCTGGTAATCGCTATCGCCGGGTATTGCATCATCCTGCTGGCCCTCGCCTGCATGGCGCTTATCTTCGGCCGGCTGCATGTCATCCGCGACTCGTTCACGCGTCGCAGGCTCGCCGGGAACGCCGACAAAGAACAACCCGAGCCCGCAAAAGTGGTGATGACGGGCGAAGAAAATGCCGCCATCGCCGCCGCACTCTACCTCTATTTTTCGGAACTCCACGATGAAGAAAAGTATGTGATGACCATCCGGAAAGTATCGAAGGCTTACTCCCCCTGGAGTTCAAAAATTTACGGTATCTGGAATACAATGAAACACTGGTAGCCCATGAAAAAATTCAAATTTGTGATCAACGGCAACCCCTATGAGGTGGAAGTGCTTGGATTCGAAGAGAATATTGCAAAAGTGGAGGTAAACGGAACGGAGTATAACGTCGAGGTCCAGAAAGACCTGAAGATGACTAAAACTCCCACGCTGGTCAGGGCCGAACCAAAACCGACACCCAAAGAATCGAAGATTCCGCGGACCCCGTCTCTGACCACCAACGTCGCCATCAAAGCCCCGCTTCCGGGTACCATCATTACCGTTTTGGTAAAACCCGGCGACAAAGTTTCGCTTGGCCAGAAACTCCTTACCATGGAGGCTATGAAAATGGAAAACAACGTGTTGTCGGAAAAAGATGGCGTCGTAAAGGCGGTTCATGTGAAACCGGGACAGACCGTTGCCCAGAATGATGTATTAGCCGAAATAGAATGATCATGGATACGCTGCAGACACTGGCCGGATTATGGGAAGATACCGGCTTCCACAACGCGAACTGGGGTAACCTGGTCATGATCATCGTGGGGATCGCGCTCATCGTTCTCGCCCTCCGCTATAACTTCAAACCACTGCTCCTCATCCCGCTGGGAATGGGGGTGATCCTCGGGAATATTCCTTTTCTGCACGAAGCGGCCTACCATCCCGGTATCTACCAGGAAGGAAGCGTAATGAACTACCTGTTCGGCGGGATCCTGAAAGGTATCTACCCTGCCTTGATCTTCCTTGGTTTAGGGGCCATGACCGACCTTTCTCCCCTCATCGCCAACCCGAAGCTGATCCTGCTCGGTGCTGCCGCCCAGGTTGGGATCTTTGCCACCTTCCTGGGAGCCGTGGTACTCGGCTTCCCCATGCCCGAATCCGCCGCCATCGCCATCATCGGCGGAACCGACGGAAACACGGCGATTTTCCTGACCTCCCAACTGGCCGGCGGACTTCAGGCGACCGGAAACGGGATGGCCGTACAGAACCTCATCGGACCTATTGCGATCGCGGCCTACATTTACATGTCGCTCGTTCCTGTGATCCAGCCGCCGATCATGAAACTGCTGACTACCAAGAAAGAACGACTTATCCGCATGAAGCCGGCCCGTACGGTGAGCAAGACGGAAAAGATCCTTTTCCCGCTGACCGCACTCCTGTTGAGCGCCTTCGTGGCCCCTGCGTCCCTCCCGCTGCTGGGAATGTTTTTCGTCGGTAACGTACTCCGCGAATCTGGAATGACCAAGCAACTGGCCGCCACAGCCAGTACTGTTCTTATCGATATCGTGCTGATTCTCATTGGGCTGACTGTCGGTGCCTCCACCCAGGCTGACGTATTCCTGAAATGGCAATCTATTCTTATCTTTGTCCTCGGCGCACTTGCCTTCATGGTGGCCACGGCCGGGGGCATCATCTTTGCCAAGGTGATGAACCTTTTCCTGTCGAAAGAGAACCGCATCAACCCGCTGGTGGGTGCGGCCGGTGTGGCAGCCGTACCCGACAGCGCACGCATTGCCCATGAAACGGGCCTGAAGGAGGATCCGACGAACCACCTGATCGGTCATGCCATGGCTCCCAACATTGCAGGTCTGATCGGCAGCGCCATCACCGCCGGGCTTTTCCTCGGCTTTATATTGTAACCGCATGCTGATCATCGGAATCGCCGGGGGCTCCGGCTCAGGAAAATCGACGGTCGTTAAGCAGATCATCAAACACCTGCCGAAAGAATCCGTCACCGTCATCCCCCAGGATGCCTATTACAAGGATAATGGCCATAAATCGGCGGAAGAACGGGCCAGGATCAATTTCGACCACCCCACCTCCATCGAATGGGGATTGCTGATCCGGCAACTGGAAACGCTCAAGTCGGGACAGGCCATTGAAATGCCCATCTATTCCTACGTTACCTGCGCCCGGTCGAAAGAAACCATCATCATCAGGCCTTCCCAGGTCATCCTGGTCGAGGGAATCCTCATCCTGACCAACCCAAGGCTTCGCCAGAAGATGGATATCAAGGTGTATGTGGATGCCGACGGCGACGACCGCCTGATGCGCATCATCTGGCGCGACATCGAAGAACGCGGCCGGTCTTTCCAGCAGGTACTCGAACACTACGAACATTTCGTAAAACCCATGCACCTCCAGTTCATCGAACCCACCAAGCGGTATGCCGACATTATCGTACCCCAGGGCGGACAGAACAAGGTGGCTATCGACATTCTCTCCTCCCGGATCAAAGCCCATCTGACCAGAGACCTGGTGCCGGATTCGGGAAGGAAAACCCCGGTAAGAAAAAGTAACCGGGAAAAGAAGTAAGTTTGGACCCAGAAACAACCCACTCAACATGGAAACAAAAACAGCCCTCGAAATCCTGAAAATGGCTATCCTCATGGAAAAAAGAGGACACGCCTTCTATTCCAATGTAGCGGAGACGACCTCCGACCCCGACATGAAGCATATCTTCCTGACGATGGCCGACGAGGAGACCAAACACGTGAAATTTCTCTCCGAGCAATACGTGGGCTACGCGAAAAGCGGCTCCTTTACAAAGGTGGAACTTCCTGACCTGGCCGGTGAAGGATTTTCAACGCTGATCCTGACCGAAGAAATGAAAGGAAGGATTTCCTCAGCAGGGTTCGAAGCCGCCGCTATCACCGCCGCTATCGATTTCGAAAAAAGAGCCGTGGAGGTCTATGCCAAACAGGCGGCTGCCACATCCGATCCAAACGAACAGGCTCTTTACCGGTGGCTCTCCGAATGGGAAAGCGGGCACCTGAAGATCCTGAGCGAGATGGACAATGAACTGAAAGAAAAGATCTGGAACGATAACCAGTTCTGGCCCTTTTAAATTCCGGTCCGCATGGCTTCCACCGGGTCGAGCTTGGATGCCGACCAGGCTGGAACAATGCCCGAGATCAGACCGATGGAAGCCGACACCAGGATGCCGAGCAGGATGTTCCCGGTGGTGAGGATCAGCGTGAATTTCGTGGCATAGGAAACGATCAGGGTCAGGAGCAGGATGATCAGCAACCCGAAGATCCCGCCGATGAGCGAAAGAAACACTGCTTCGAACAGAAACTGCAGGAGGATGAAATAATTCTTCGCCCCCAGGGCTTTCTGGATCCCGATGATGTTGGTGCGCTCCCGCACCGATACGAACATGATGTTGGCGATGCCGAACCCGCCGACCAGTAGCGAAAAACCGCCCACAATCCAGCCGACCGTGGCAATAACCCTGAAAAGGCTGTCGAATCCCTTCGAGATAATGTCGGTTTCGTTGATGGCGAAGTTGTCTTCCGCCGAAGGCTTGATCTTCCGGATCGAACGCATCAGGCCGGTCAACTCATCACGAAGTTCGTCGTTCGAGACCAGCGGCCTGGCCTTGACCACGATCGTGGCATCCATGTCGCGGATATCGACTAAGGTTTTAAAGTAATTGATGGGCAGGTACACTACCTTGTCGTTCGAATTACCGAAAAAATCTTCACCCTCCTTGGAAATCACACCCACCACCTCGATGTTCCGGCCGAAGATCTTGATCTTTTTCCCCACCGGATCCCCTTCGCGGAAAAGCTCCGAAGCAATGTCGGCCCCGATTACCGCGATGTTTTTCCCGCTGGCCGATTCCGTCGCCGAAAAATACCGTCCCTCGCCCAGCTCAAAGCGCCAAACCTTGTCGAATTCGTGAGAAACACCCGTCACGCCGATGTTCTCAATATAATTGCTCTGGTATTTCACCGTCTTGTTGACCTGTACCATGAAAGCCACGGTCTCGGACAGGGTGCTCCGCTTCTCCAACTCCCGCATATCCTCCATCGATGCCTCAGGGCGCTGCCAGTATTTCCACCAGGGATAGTCACCTCCCATCGACCAGGGCCACTTCTGCACAAACAACACATTGCTGCCCAGCGAGGCAATGCTCTTCCGGATCGAGTTCTCCATCGAATCGAATATGGTAAATACCGAGATCACGCAGAAAATACCGATGGTGATCCCCAGAAGGGAGAGGATCGTACGTACCTTGTTAACTATAATCGCCTGGAAAGCAAATATATAACTTTCACGGATGAGGCGCAGGATCATGAGCATACAGGGTACAATTTTCCGTTAGAGAAAGTAAAGGTATGCATATTTTTTGGTAACATTGCAGGTATTCCTGCGTACGAGCTTTAGACGCAACCTTCCGTTTTACGTTACAGCCATAATCCTATGAACGGTCAGATCAAGATAAAATCGGCACTCCTCTCCGTCTTTTCCAAGGACGGGATCGAAGAACTGGCAAAAACCCTCGAATCGTACGGCGTGCTGATCTATTCCACCGGCGGGACGGCCGACTTCCTTCTGTCGAAAGGAGTCCGCGTCATTCCGCTCGAATCGGTCACCTCCTACCCTTCCATCCTGGGAGGTCGCGTCAAAACGCTACACCCCAAAGTCTTTGGAGGAATCCTATGGCGTCGGGACCGGCTTTCCGACGTGGACGATATCCAGAAATATGAGATCCCTTCATTTGACCTGGTGGTGGTCGATCTCTATCCCTTCGAAATGACCGTCGCTTCCGGTGCCCCCGAAGAAGAGATCATTGAAAAAATCGACATCGGGGGGATCTCGCTGATCCGCGCCGCAGCCAAGAACTGGGAGCACGTCATGGTGGTGCCCTCATCGGATGGATATGCTGAACTGCAGGAAATACTCAGCCGCAACGGAGGATGCACCGATCCGGCCGATCGCCGGCGATTCGCCGCACGGGCATTTGCCGTATCCTCTCACTACGATACGGCCATCTTCCGCTACTTTAACCGCGGGGAAAACATCCGGGCCTTCAAACACAGTATCCTGGAATCCCGAACCCTTCGGTACGGGGAAAACCCGCACCAGCAAGGCACTTTCTACGGTGATCTCGACCAATTATTCACCCAGCTTCACGGCAAGGAACTTTCCTATAACAACCTGGTCGACATCGATGCGGCTGTCAACCTCATCGCCGAGTTCCGGGAATCCACCGTCGCCATCATCAAACATACCAATCCCTGCGGGCTGGCCACACGCAGCACCTTCACCGAAGCTTACCTGGCCGCCCTCGCCTGCGATCCGGTATCGGCATACGGTGGTATCATTATCCTGAACGGCATCCTCGGTCTTGAAACGGCTACAGAGCTGAATAAGCTGTTCTTCGAAATACTGATCGCCGAAGGATATGAAAATGATGCTCTTGAACTCCTGAAATCAAAGAAAAATAGAATACTTTTGCAAAAAAATCCGGCCACTTTTCCCGCCAGGCAATTTAAATCGGTTTTAAACGGGGTCCTGGAACAGGACAAAGACCTGGCAACCGAACAAGTCATGGATTTTCAATACGTTACTGAAAAAAGGCCCACCCCGGAAGAAGCGGAGGAACTGATCTTCGCCAATAAGGCGGTGAAACACCTGAAGTCGAATACGATCGCCCTCATCCGCAACCGGCAGTTGATCGGCTCCGGAATGGGCCAGACGTCACGTGTGGATGCGCTCCGGCAGGCAATCATCAAAGCCCGGGCATTCGGGTTCGATACGGCCGGCGCCGTCATGGCTTCGGACGCCTTCTTCCCCTTTGCCGATTGTGTGGAAATCGCACATGAAGCGGGTATAACAGCGGTGATCCAGCCCGGCGGCTCGGTGAGGGATG
>DAONFN010000065.1:0-11019 GCA_035403625.1 Bacteroidales bacterium | reverse complement strand
GGATTTGAACGGGAAGACTTCGACCGGCCCATGACCGAATTCAGCAGCGGCTGGCAAATGCGGGTGGAGATCGCCAAGATACTCCTGCAACAGCACGATGTGATCCTGTTCGACGAGCCCACCAACCACCTGGATATCGAATCGATCCAGTGGCTCGAGGAGTTCCTCGACGGTTACAAAGGTGCTGTGATCCTCGTTTCGCACGACCGCGCCTTCCTCGACAACGTAACCCGGCGCTCCATCGAAATTTCCATGGGGCGCATCTACGATTATAAAGCCAACTATTCCGGTTATGTGGATATGCGGGAGGAACGAATGGAAAGCCAGCTCGCCACCCACAATAACCAGCAACGCCAGATCCGCCAGATCGAACGCTTCATCGAACGGTTCCGCTCAAAGGCCACCAAGGCGAAGCAGGTGCAGTCGCGGATCAAGATGCTCGAAAAGATCGACCTGGTAGAGGTTGACCTGGTCGACGAATCCGCCATCCGGTTCCGGTTTCCGCCGGCCCCTCACTCGGGGAAGATCATCCTCGAAGGAACCAACCTGACCAAGGATTATCCCCAGAAACGGGTGCTCGACAACCTGAACTTTTCGGTGATCAAAGACGATCGCATCGCTTTTGTCGGAAAAAACGGGGAGGGAAAAACGACCCTCACCAAGGTGATCACGAAAATGGTGGACCATACCGGTGATCTGAAGTTTGGTCATAATGTGGTGATTGGCTACTATGCCCAAAACCAGACCGAATTTCTCGATCCCGAAAAAACGGTGTTCAAAACCATTGATGATGTTGCCGTTGGGGATGTACGGCCCCGCATTAAGGGTATCCTGGGCGGATTTCTGTTCAGCGGCGACGATATTGAGAAAAAGGTCAAAGTGCTCTCGGGAGGCGAAAAATCCCGGCTGGCCCTGGCCCGACTCCTGCTCACCCCGGCTAACCTCCTGATCCTCGACGAGCCGACCAACCATCTCGATATGCGGTCGAAGGATGTGCTGAAATCGGCGCTGATCCAGTATAACGGAACCCTGATCATCGTTTCGCACGACCGCGACTTCCTGCAGGGACTGACCAACCGGGTATTCGAATTCCGCAAGGGGAAGATTCGGGAGTACATCGGCGATATCTACGATTTCCTGTCGCAGCGAAAAATGCAGGCACTTACAGAGCTGGAGAAGGGAATTCAGCCGGGTCCGGAATCCGCCCCTGTTGCTGCCGTTTCAGCGAACAAGATCAACTGGGAAAAGAAAAAGGAAAATGAAAAGGAGATCCGGAAAGTGAAAACACGGATCAGCAAAAGCGAAGAAGAGATTGCCAGGCTGGAAGATGAAATCCGGCTGAAGGAGGGGATGCTGGCCACGCCGGAAAAGTACCCGGAGAAAATCCGCGACGGCAGCCTTTACAGGGAATACGAGGAGATGAAACTGTCCCTCGAACGGGAAATGAAACGCTGGGAAGAACTGAACTACGAGCTGGAGATCCTGGAAGAATAATCCCGCATCAGCACATCATTTTTCCCGTCCCAGCATTTCCTCCATCAGGTGGATAAGCTCGACGGTCAGTTTCTCGTTGAATCCGAAGGAATGCAGGATCTCCATGGCCCGATCGTGGTGAAGGGCGATCTCCTTTCGCGTCAGGGTGTCGATGCCCAGTTCCTTGTAAAGCCGGATTACGGTATTGATCTTCTGCTCCGCATGGGGAACCGGGTCAGAAAAGACATGCCGCAACCGACCCGCAGTCTCTCCCCGGGCCGTTTCAAAGGCTTTCAGGTACAGGTAGGTCTTTTTATTGGTGGCAATGTCGCCACCGATCGCTTTGCCAAATTTGCCGGCTTCACCGAAAGCGTCCAGGTAGTCATCGCGAAGCTGAAAGGCCAGGCCGAGTTCAATACCCATATCGTAGATTCGGTTGGCCAGTCCGGGCTCCGTTCCTGCGACCAGCGCCCCCAGTTTCAGGCTGCAGGCGATCAGTACCGCGGTCTTGAGCCGGATCATGATCATATATTCGTCGATCGTCACATCCTCACGGGTCTCATAATCCATGTCGTACTGCTGCCCCTCGCAGACCTTCCGGGCCGTATCGTTGAACAGGTCGAGAACCGCCGGCAGGAGGGTGGGATCGGTCTTTGCAACATATTCATAAGCGATGACGAACATGGTATCGCCCGACAGGATGGCAGTGTTGATATCCCATTTCCGGTGTACCGTAGGATGCCCGCGGCGGATCGGGGCATTATCCATGATATCGTCGTGAAGCAGGGTGAAATTGTGAAAGATCTCCACCCCCATGGCCGGAAAGATGGCCTTTCCGATCTCCCCGCCGAAAAGTTCGCAGGAAAGCAGGACCAGCGCAGGCCGGAGTCTTTTACCGCCCAGTTCAAGGGTGTAAGAGATCGGCTGGTACAATTGCATCGGGTCGCGGTTGAAGGCCGCTTCGGAGAAGGCCTTTTCAATGAGCCGGTGCAGCTCGGGAAGCCGGTGCATATCAGTCGCCCAGGTTGATCAGGTACTGCCCGTAACCGCTTTTTAGCAGGGGCTGGGCGATCGCGTTCAGTTGCTCGCGGTTGATGAAGTTCATGCGGTAGGCGATCTCTTCGATGCACCCGATCTTCAAACCCTGGCGGTTTTGTACCACCTCGACGAACTGCGAGGCCTGGAGGAGCGATTCGAAGGTGCCCGTATCAAGCCATGCAATGCCGCGACTGAGCACCCCTACCTTTAGCATCCCTTGCTCCAGGTACCACCGATTCACATCGGTGATCTCGTATTCTCCCCGGGCACTGGGCTTCATTTTTTTAGCTACCTCCACTACTGAATTGTCATAGAAGTAAAGACCGGGCACCGCGAAATGAGACTTGGGCTGCTTCGGCTTCTCTTCGATCGACAAGGCCTTCAGGTTCTCGTCGAATTCAACCACCCCGTACCGCTCGGGGTCATGCACGTGGTAGGCAAACACCACTCCGCCAACCGGATCATTGTTCTCCTGCACGAGCTGCGACAGTCCGTTGCCGAAAAAGATGTTGTCGCCCAGGATAAGGGCTACTTTATCGCGGCCGATGAAGGACTCTCCGATCACAAAGGCTTGAGCCAGTCCGTTGGGTACTGCCTGCTCGGCAAAGGTGAACGAACAACCCAACGACGAACCGTCGCCCAGCAACTGCCGGAAATGGGGCAGGTCATACGGGGTGGAAATGATGAGGATATCGTTGATACCGGCCATCATGAGCACCGAGAGAGGATAATAGATCATCGGTTTGTCGTAGATCGGCATCAGCTGTTTGCTTACAGCCAGTGTCAGGGGGTGTAGACGTGTACCGGCCCCGCCTGCGAGGATGATTCCTTTCATGCTTCGTTGTTTTGTGTTTCCTGGGTTGTCGGATTTTCCAATAAAGTACCGTCAAAAGGCTGCCCTTCCGGCCCCTCACTTTCGTCCTGATCGTCGAATATCTCCACCAACGGTTGTTCAAAACCCTTCGTGGTGCTCCATTTGTCGAGGGTAAGCAGCATAGCAGGCAGAACGAACATGTTGAGCAGTCCTGCCACCAACAAGGTGATCGAGATCAGGAACCCGAGTGCCTGTGTTCCTCCGAAAGTGGAAAGAACAAAGATACCGAAACCAAAGAACAGAACGGTGGATGAATAGATCATGCTGTACCCGGTTTCACGCAGAGCCGATATCACCGACGAGGGAATGTCATGATTCGTATGCTTCAGTTGCAGGCGATACCGCGAAAGGAACTGGATGGAGTTGTCGACCGAGATCCCAAGGGCGATGCTGAAGATCAGGATCGTGGAGGGTTTTATAGGGATCCCTGTGAACCCCATCAGGGCAGCGGTTATCAGCTGTGGGATCAGGTTGGGAATCAATGAGATGAGGATCATTCGCCAGGAGGTAAAGAGGAAGGCGAGCAGGAGGGCGATCACAACCACAGCCAGGGCAATGCTTTCCCACAGGTTCCGGATCAGGAAATTGGTGCCTTTGAGAAATACCACGCTGGTTCCCGTAATAGATACATGGTATCTCGAGGGGTTGAAAATCGAATCGATCACAGGCCTAAGGGATTGCTGGATGCTGTCGATCTTTACGGTTCCCACGTTGGCCATCTGCACGCTGATGCGCGTGGTGCGGTAGGAGGAGTCGATGAAATTATTCAGGATTGAGCGTTTGCTGGATTTAAAGGACGGGATATACCCGGCCATGAAAGTCAGCTCATTTGCGTCGGGCAACGAATAGTACGACGGATCGCCGGCATAGAAAGCCTGGCGCGCGCTTTTGATCACCTCCACGATCGAAAGAGGTTTTGAGAGTTCCTGGTACTTCTTCAGGCTGTCCTGCAACCGGTC
Source organism: Bacteroidales bacterium (assembly GCA_035403625.1). GTDB lineage: Bacteria > Bacteroidota > Bacteroidia > Bacteroidales > FEN-979 > CAIVAT01. Next base: position 6,675 of record DAONFN010000065.1, on the reverse strand, counting down.
AATCCGGCGCAGGGTGCTGAGATTCAGAACGCCCTTCTTCTTTTTCGTATCCACCACAATCTCAAGCGGCATAATCCCCTTGAAGTGTTTCTCGAAGAAAAGCATGTCGGTATAGATCGGGTCACGCTTCGAAATATCATCGACGATCGTTCCGCTGGTCTTCAGGCGCAAGGCCCCGGCTGCTCCGACCACCGTCAGTACAGCCATCGAGATATAGATGGGGTTACGGTAATGGGAAACCCAGTAAACCGCCTTGTCGATCAGTGATTTAGCCAGACTTGCCTCGATGTGCCGGGTGTATTTTCCATGCGGCGGGGGCAGAAAACTGAAGATGATCGGCACCATGGTGAGCGACAGCGCGTAGATAGCCAGGATGCTGATGGCGGCGATCAGCCCGAATTCGACCAGGAGCCGGTTGCTGGTGATCGTGAACGCGGCGAACCCGGTAGCGGTGGCGGCGTTGGTGAGCAGGTTGGCGGCGCCGATGCGCTTGATCACACGCGTCAGTGCTTTGGCCTGGTTCTGGTGATGGGCGTACTCGTAATGGTATTTATTCAAGATGAAAATGCAGTTCTCTACCGCAATTACAATGACCAACGGAGGGATGATCGAGGTAAGCATGGTGATCTTGTACCCGAAGAGCGCCATCAGCCCAAGGGCCCAGATCACGCTGATCATCATGATCAGAACCGGGAAAATCACCGCTTTTGTGGAGCGGAAAAAGAGAAAGAGGAAGAATGCACTGACCAGCAGGGCAAGAATGATGAAGAGCTTCAGTTCATTCTGCAGCTTCGTTGCAATGAGCGTACGGATGTACGGGAGACCCGAATAGTGCACCTCCACGTTCATTCGTGTGGCATAACGGTCAACGGTTGTCTTGATATCGTTGATCAAACGGTCGCGGTCTTTTGAGTCGATGACCTTGCGGCTCAGCGTAAGAGCCATCAGGTAAGCTGACGTGCTCCGGTTGTAAAGCAGGCCATCATAGAACGGAAGTCCGTACACGGTATTCCGGATCGAATCGAGCGACGCCTGGGTGGCAGGTTTGTGGGGCGATACCGGCCGGAATTCGAACCGTTTGATGGAATCGTTTCGAACCAGGCTGTAAAGACGGGTGGCCGAAAGTACTTCGGCTACGCCATGAATGCGCTTGAGCGAGTCGGTAAGGTCATACAGCGCGTTGAAGTGCGACAGAAGGAAAAAATTCCGGTCAGCGACCCCGATGAACATCACCGATCCGTCCTGTCCGAACTGTTTGACGAACTGCTGGTAGATGATCTGGGTCGAATCGGTGGCCGGGAGCAGACTTGCGCTCTCATATTGCATCTTCACCCGGCTTGCCTCATATCCCATGAAAACCGTAAGCAGGGCAATCGTCACCAGGATGGTTATCCTGTTGCGTAAAATCTTCTTAACCAGAAAGGTCCACACATCCGCCGTATTAGGCCGCAAAAGTACGAAATCCCAACCGATTTTTTGGATTCTGTGATACCTTTGCAGGCCATGAGAAAGATCCTGATTGCCGACCCGGTAATTCCTTTGATCACGGAAGAACTTTCCCGTTTGGGATTCGATTGCCTTTTTTTCAGGGGAGGGGGAAAGGAGTCATTGAAGGATGCGGTCAGCGGGTGTGAAGGGATCATCGTGCGGAGCAGGACCCATGTCGACCGCGAGGTCATCTTGTCGGCTCCTTCGCTTCGGTTCATCGCCCGCGTGGGGGCAGGGATGGAGAACATCGATTCGGATGTTGCTGCTGCACGGGGCATCGCCTGCCTCAACTCGCCCGAAGGCAACCGGGGTGCCGTGGCCGAACATGCGCTGGGGATGCTGCTTTCGCTGCTGAACCACCTCAACCGGGCCGACCGTCAGGTGCGCGCCGGCCGGTGGTTACGCGAGGAGAACCGCGGTACGGAGATCCAGGGTAAGACGGTCGGGATCATCGGCTACGGCAACATGGGAGGAGCTTTTGCCAGGCGGCTGGCCGGTTTTTCAGCGGAGGTGATCTCCTACGACAAATACAAAACCGGTTATTCCGATGCGTTTACCCGCGAAGTGACCCTCGGCGAAATCTTCAGCCGGGCCGATATTGTGAGCCTGCATGTTCCGCTTACCCCGGAAACCCGGCACATGGTGGATGACACCTTCCTCAGCCGGTTCCGGAAAAAGATCTGGCTGATCAACACCTCCCGTGGACCGGTTGTCGATACCTCCGCGCTGGTCAGGCACCTTGCCGGCGGCAACCTGCTGGGGGCCGCCCTCGATGTGCTCGAATACGAAGACGGCTCCTTCGAAAAGCTCACCGCCAACCTGCCGGTTGAGATGAAAGCCCTGCTGGAGGCCGACAATGTCATCCTCTCTCCCCACATCGCCGGCTGGACGAAGGAATCGGAGATCAAAATGGCCCGGGTGCTGGTGGAGAAGATCGGGGCGCTTGGATCCCCGGCCGGATAAAACCCGGAAAAAATGTACTTTTGCACCCCGGAAAGTGAACCATCCTTCTATGAAATACGAAAAAAAGTTATTCCAGGGCAAGACCCTGGCCATTCTCTCCGGCGGCGGTGATACGCCTGCCATCAATTCCAGCATCGAGGCGATCCGCAACCGCGCTTCCGTGCTTGGTTTTAAGGTGTACGGGATCCTGCAGGGCTGGAAGGGCCTGCTGGGCGACGGCAACGTGGTGGACCTGACCGGGCAGCCCTACGACGGTTACTATGGTGGAACGGCGCTCCGTTCCAGCCGCACGAACCCCTTTCCGTCGAAGAAGAACCCGGAAAGCCGCGTGCCCCAGGTTCTGCGCAACCTCGACCGGTACAAGATCGATGTTCTCGTAACCATTGGCGGCGATGATACCAATGGAGCCGCCAAGCGTCTTTTTGAAACCGAAGGGATCCCCGTGATCGGCTTCCCGAAGACCATCGACAACGATCTGCGAACCCGCACCATCCATCATTTTAACGGAAAAGATATCGAAGCGGTGCTCTGTCCCGGATTTCCATCGGCAGCCCGCTCCATCATGGAATTCACCGCCAGCCTGCGAACCACGGCCGAATCCCATTCCAGGATCCTGGTGCTGGAAGTGATGGGCCGTGATGCCGGGTGGCTTACCGGATCTGCAATGTTCGGCGGCGCTTCCCTTGGATTGGTCCCCGAATTTGAAATGACCCGCGAGCGCAAAGAGGTTTTCTTCGAAACGGTGAAGGAAGCCTATATGAAATCCAAGAAACGCTGCCTGGTGATCCCGGTTTCGGAAGGGATTCGCTGGTTCGACGACAAGACCGGCAAGATCGATGTGGTCTATGCCAGCTCGGAAGTCGACGAATACGGCCATCCGCGATTCGGCGGGGTGAGCGGGGTGGTGGCGTCGGAGATCAGCAGCCGGCTCGGCATCGAAGCCCGCGCCCAGATTTCCGGGTATTACCCGCGGTCGGGCCATTGCCGGCATTATGACCGCCGTCTGACCTCCACACTGGCCGACAAGGTAGTTGATTTGCTGCTCAGGGAAGAATATGGCCAGATGCCTGTGATGAAAAAGATCGTGCCCTTCGTCGAGCTGGAAGAGTTCAACACCGCTTCGATCGACATGGGTGCAGTGGGCAACAAACCGCTTTCCGACGAATATTACGATATCAACAGCTTCTCCTTCACCGACGCCTACCGCGACTTTCTGACGAACATACTCGAGGTTCCGGCCTTCGATGAGTTCCGCTACGATTTCCCGGTAGTGATCCCGTAGTACCCACCCCGACCTTCGGTCACCCCGCAGTTTTTAACGCTTATTCCTCGATTTTCTTCACGTGATTTTCATAAGGCGGCTTTTGTTCCACCCAATTGGGTGGAACAATCATTCCCGCCTAATAAAATTTGCGTATAGGAAACCAAGGGAGCGGCCGTTAAAAAATTCAGACTGTTCGAAGTCACCGATCGGAGCGGAGGCGGAGATTGGTGACAAGTTTCTGAATTTTAGGCCGTGACCGCAGGTTTTCAGCAAATTTTATCAGCGGGGCAAAGCAGCCCCCTTTCCGGGGAAAGGGGGTTGGGGGAATGGCGAAAAAAAAGACATATCGCAAAAATGAAATATGTAAAAAGAATAGCTGCCGGCAGGGGGTGGGTATCACCCCACCACCACCTGCACCGTGCCCCGGCTCCGGAGTTCCAGGATCACCTTTTTCCCCTTTGTCATCCGGCTTACCGCCTCTTCGGTGTAATGCCGGATGGTGAACAATTCGAGCCCGTCGTTATACCTGACTTCGAAATCCCGCCGGAGGAATTCGATCAACGGATCGACCTTCCGCCGGTCGGTATCGACGCATACAGAGAAACTGATGGCCGAATTTTGCATCACATTCACTTTGACACGGAAATCGGCCAGGATGCGGAAGATCTCGCTGAGGTTTTCTTCCAGGATGAAGGAAAAATCGCGCGGTGAGACCGAAATCAGCATCTGGTGCTGCTTGCGGATGAAGATGGGAAACGGGATCGACCATTCCCGCAGGTTCAGCACCTGGGTGCCGGGCAAGGCAGGATCGAGAAATGAACGGACTCGCAGCCGGATGCCGGCATTTTCGAGCGGTTTGATGGTTTTCGGGTGGATGACGCTGGCGCCATAGTAGGCCAGTTCGATGGCTTCGCGGTAGGAGAGGGTGTCGAGCAACACCGCATCCGGCATCCAGCGCGGATCGGCATTCATCACACCGGGTACGTCCTTCCAGATGGTCATCTCCTTCGAATGGAGGCACCAGGCAAAAACAGCCGCGCTGAAATCAGACCCTTCACGGCCGAGCGTGGTGGAGTTCCCGGCAGGGTCACTGCCGATGAAGCCCTGGGTGACAGCGAGTGCACCGGGGCGGGTATCGGTTGAGAAGTGACGGGGAATCACCTCCCGGATCGCATCTGCCGTTACCTTCCAATCGACCCGGGCATCCCGGTTGGTTGCATCGGTCCGGATCAGTTCGCGCACGTCGAACCACGTGGAGGCAATCTCCCGGGAAACCAGGTAATGATGCAGGATGCAGGAGGAGATCAATTCGCCGTAGCATACGATCTGGTCGTAGTCAAAATCGTAATCGGGAAGCTCTTCGCGGTACAGGTGCCCCCGGCGGATATAACCCCGGAGCTGGTCGAAGAATGACTCCACCTCCCCGTAAACCGGGTGACCGGCAGCCGGGAAGAGTTCGCGGACAATCTTCATGTGGTAGTCGAGGCTCTCTTCAAAAGAAACGGTCACTGCCAGCGGATCGCGGCGGCGGTAATCGTCAAGCAGCCTCTCCAGCGCATTGGTGGTTTTTCCCATCGCTGAAACCACGACCACCACCGGCCCGGCCACGGACTCGCTCAGGATCGAGGCCACCCGCCTGACCCCTTCGGCGCTGTTGACCGAGGCGCCTCCGAACTTGAATACATCGATGTGCATGGCGCAAATGTAACGAAAAAGGCACCCTGTTGTGGCCGGAAATTCCTATTTTTGCTGGATAAAACAGTGCTTATGAAATTCAAGACCCTCACCGAATTCATTATCGAACAGCAGGCAGAGTACCCCCAGGCTTCGGGAGAATTATCCAGGCTTCTGAACGACATCGGGATCGCAGCCAAATTCGTGAACCGTGAAGTGAATCGTGCGGGACTGGGCGACGTGATGGGCTATGCCGGTGAAGTGAATGTGCAGGGCGAAGACCAGAAAAAGCTGGATGTCTATGCCAACGATCAGTTCATCGCAGCGCTGAAATCGGGCGGGCAATGCTGCGCCATCGGTTCCGAAGAAAATGAGGAGATCATCATTCTCGACAGCGAGATCTCGAAACATGGCAAATATGTCGTGGCCATGGATCCCCTCGATGGCTCGTCCAACATCGAATCGAATGTCTCCATCGGCACGCTCTTTTCCATCTATCGTCGCCGTACTGTCAGGGGACCCGCGCAACTCGAAGATTTCCTGCAGCCCGGCCGCAACCTGGTCGCCGCCGGGTATGTTATCTACGGGTCGTCCACCATGCTGGTTTACACCACCGGTTACGGGGTCAACGGCTTTACCCTCGATCCGTCGGTCGGGCTCTTCATCCTCAGCCATCCCGACATGAAGTACCCGGACAAACCGGCCATCTACTCCATCAACGAAGCCAACTATTTCTCCTTCCCTGAAGGAGTGCGGCAATACATCCATTATTGCCAGGAAGAGGATAAAGCAACCCATCGTCCCTACTCCACCCGGTACATCGGCTCCATGGTGGCCGATATTCACCGGAACATGGTCAGGGGAGGCGTGTTCCTCTATCCCGGCACCACGAAAAACCCGAACGGCAAGCTTCGCCTGCTATACGAATGCAACCCTGTGGCCTTCCTCGCCGAACAGGCAGGTGGAAAAGCCTCCGACGGGTTCCGCCGGATCCTCGACATCCAGCCCTCGGCCCTTCACGAACGGTCGCCTTTCTTTGCCGGACCGACGGCCATGGTCGACAAGATCGAAGAGATGATGAAGGAATTTTCTCCCGAGTTTAAAAACGCCTGATCGCATCCGGGTGGATCCCGCTGGTATTCTATCGCTTTATTCCGCACATCCCGGGGTCAGGGATATGGCCGGGGCCATTGCCGCCTCTGCACCTGACGCAACCGATGGATCGGTTCGCTTTCACCTGCAGGGACTCACCGGATCCTCCCGTTCCCTCGTTCTGGCTGCCGTTT
>DAONFN010000064.1:0-11120 GCA_035403625.1 Bacteroidales bacterium | reverse complement strand
CAAAGCCGGCTGGGCACGGCAGTAGAATCCGGGAATGAAAAAGTCTTCTCAATCAGCCTGAGTTCAGGATTGATGCGAATCAGTGAGGGTGGTTCAAAATTGTCATACCCGCCGGAACACAACACCCATACTTTCTGCTTTTTATCGATTACCAGGCCGATAGGCTCTTTCCCCGACTGGATACTGTCGACGATGGCGTCGGTTTGGGTGTCGATGACCAGGATTTGAGCTTTCCGTTTGGAGCTGGGTTCGCTGAACCGGCCGACGGAGGTGACCAGCATGAAGCGGTTGTAACGGATCAGGTTTTCCGTCCAGCTGGTCGTGGGTATAGAACCCGTTACGGTCTTGGTTTTCAGATCTATTACAGAAATGAAGTTCTGCAGATTGGTCACGTATGCTTTAGAGGAATCAACAGCGCGGAAGAACCGGGGGGAATGAAGTCCCGTAATGGTGCCGGCCGATTTGAAATCCTTCACCGAAACAACCTCAATCCGGTTGGAATTATTCATCACCACATACCCCATGTCTCCGCTGATAGCCATCGATTCGGCCACATCACCGAGACTCCGGTTATTCGATTTGGCGAAAATATCCTGAACCACAGTGTTGGTGCTATTGTTCAGGTATGTGACAGATGCATTTCCCCAGTTGAAATTGCCCTCGTTGACAAGGAAAATGCCGTTTTCGTATGTAGAAATGGTAGTGGTATCCTCGGGGTTGGTCTGCTTTTCACGAATCGGGTCCTTGGAACAGGAGGCCAGAAACAGGATCAGGACGCAAGCCGGCAACAGGACAATTTTTGTATATATGTGGTTGTTTTTCAATTTCTTAAATTATTGTCAGACTTTTTATTCTCAGGAAATCCCAGCGAAACGGTAAATCTGAAACTCCGCCCCGGCATGGGTCTGCTGGCGATTGCCTGGTAATCAAGATCAAACAGATTCTCAATATCAACTTGTAAAGTTATAATAAAATGTTTCACATTGATATCTTTCCCTGCAATAATGTTTGACAGGTTATACGCCGGCATGACGGAAAGGTTATCGGTTCCGGTGTAACGATCGCCGGTATAAATAAAACCATAGACCAGATATCCTCCCCATTTTTGGATATTGAGCATGCAATTAAATGTGTTTTCAGGGATATAACTTTGCTGGTTACCTACTTTTGTCTGGAATGCCGATGCATCCTTTTCATAAGTGGACCGGCAGTAGTGGTAATTCCCGATGAACCCGAAGCGGAATCCCCATAGTTTCAGTTTGACATTAACCCCGGTTTCAATGCCCCGGGCAAAGATCTCGTCGACATTTTGTGGCCGGAAAATGCCCCCGCTCCCACTCACCGGAGTCCAGGTGATCATGTCAAAGATCCTGGAATAATATGCGGATACGGTGGTCTCCAGATCCAGGATGCGGTTGACAGATGGATACCGGTAGGTACTCCCCATTTCAAACATATAGTTGCGTTCCGGTGACAGAGCCGGATTTCCGTAGTATTTCCACCAAAGTTCATTCAGGGTGGGATACCGGTAGTTTTTTCCGGCATTGGCATTAATGGCAAGATCAATTTTCCGGAATGGATGATACTCAATCCCGAGGGCCGGAATGAAGGGGCTCATCTTCTCATCGATCATGTCCTGCCGTAAAATCAGCGTGGATCTCACCCGTTTAAGGAACCGGTAACTGACCTCAGCGAATAGTCCCACGGTTGACCGTGACTTCGCGGAGAGGTAGTCATCGGACTCGACCCAGTCGCGGATAAAATCGATCCCGGGTTTGATGCTCAGGCCGGAAATGCCGGAATAGGCCATACGTACCTGGTTGATCCAGGAATGACAACGGTGTTCGGAATGCTGATCCAGCACACTGTTGTCATATTTCATGTAGGTATCATTCATGGCGGACCGGGCTGAAATATTCCATGATTTTTGAATGAACTTATATTCAATCATGACCCGCAACGCTTTGTCTTCGATCTTTTCCACCTTCAGGGTATCAACGGTTTCGGTGGTAGGCGGCAGGTTGCAAATATCCTGCATATACCAGGCGCGGGCGGTGAAAAGATGCCGGTCCTTCACCTTCCAGAAAAGCTCCTGCGAGATACTCGAGGCTGAAAAAGATGCATTCCGCTGCCGGACTCTGTCGCCGTAATTATTGGTATATGGAAAATCGTTGACTGCGTTGACAACGTTGGCCAGGGTGTATGACTGGAACGACTGTGTGCCCGTTTCGAGCGCTCCAACCGTACTGTATTGCTGAAAACTACCGACGGACTGGCTCACGCGGGCCCGGATCCGGTTGTTCCAGTCGGGCGCGGTTACCAGGTTGATGACCCCTCCGAAGGCACCCGTCGTTCGGGCAATTCCTGCAACTCCATAGAGAACTTCAATCCCGGTAAACTGGTTGATGGGAACTTTTGAGAAATCGGTTTGTCCCAGCATTGGAGAGTTCAGGCTGATGCCGTTCCATTCCACTTCAGTATGCTGGGCTGATGTGCCACGAAATGAGGGTGTTGCCAGCGCCCCGTTCCCATATGATTTGATGAATATCGTCGATTGGCTGGAAAGGACATCTCCCAGGCTGGCTCCCTGGCGGGTCAGGATGAGCCCGGAATCGAGCCGGGTTCTTTTAAAGCCAAATTTATCAATCGTAAAGTTTGACCGGATCTCAAATTCAGGAAGCCTCAGGGTATCTTTCAGGTTCTGGGCAAAGGGGGTGAACCCGTGAAGAATGAAAAGGAGAAAGAGCGACCGTCTCACTTTCAGATCTTGATGATTTTCTTGTTGATCCGGGTTCCGTCGGGCAAGGTAAAACTGACCAGGTACAAGCCTGCTGCTAACCCGCCAAGCGGATAGCTGGTCTTCCATGTAAAGGTATCGTCCAGGATCGTTTGCCCTGAAAGGGTGGAGAGGTGAATATGAATTGGCTCATGAAGTACGCAACGCACGTTCATTTTATCTGTCACCGGGACGGGAGTGATCAGGATTACCGAGCCATCACCGGGGTCGCCTCCCGCTTTCGTGGTATCATGGATGACGCCAACGGCATCGAGGTCGAAGCCGCCTGTATCAAATGGCGTAGGCCAGGGATCGTTGATCTTGTGCCCCTGCGAATCGTACTGGGCGAATGGAGTCTGAAGGCATCCCCCTACGTCGATAATGCGCACATAGGCGATATGCCCGGGATCGATGCCTGTACTGTCGGCCAGGTCGGCCAGGTCGAACGGAGTGCCGTACCCATGCCGGTATTTCCCGGCCAGGTTGTGTATCTGTGTGGCTTTCAGGGTATCGAAGGTATTCACCTGGTGATCGGTCTGCGTCAGTGAAACGGCCGGGAACCGGACGAAGCGCTGCCCGTCGGTGCTTACCTCGACGAAGGCGAGTTCGAGAAACCCGTCGCCAAAGGAGTTTTCAAATACCGCGAAATCAGGTCCAGGCCGGTTCTCGATCGGGATGTCGAAGCCAAGGATTGCAGAACCCTGGTCGCCCAGGCTGACCACGAGTTCATCGGCGGGACCGCTACCATACAGATAACTTCCATAGGTCGCTTTGTTCGATCCATTGTAGTGCAGGTTGGTATCGGCCATATCGATAAATCCCCGATTTATCGTGCAGGTAGATGCCCAGCCGATGATGGCCGAACTGTCCTTGTAAATTGCGGTAGAGCCGGGCTGTCCGGCAGGGGGAGCATACTGAGCCCGGAGAATGGTGACTGTCTGCAAAAGCAGTATTAGAAAAATACCCGATACTCTTCCCGGGCGAATCCGCGCCATGTTTTCCCTCTTTTCTGCAAAATTAGAAAAAAACGGATGGAAAGGATTATTTCTTACATTTGCTGGTCTGAGGATTACCTTTCATCGTGAACTGGTCATGGGAATAAAAAAAGCGATCAGCATCGGGCTTTCCTGTCTCATACTCAGTACAGGCTTTATCATGAGTTCGTGCTCTGGCAGCCGGGCAGGAACCTCTTCGCATGGCATTTCGAAAACCAAGCAGATGAAAAAGAACAAAAGCCGGTACGGGACACGATTCAGTCAGAAAGTCAAGCCTGCGAGGAAAGATTATGTGATCCGCAACAAGCGGCGTTGATGGAATCAGGTACCCGGCTGATCTTCGCCGGCATAAAATTCTTCCGGACCCGGATAGAACATAGTTTCTGTTGATTTTGCTGCCGGAAAGGTGAAAAAGGTCATCATTCCCTGCGCACACAGATGTTCCCCCTCATCAAACAGTTTCACCTCGATATCGGCCAGATTTCTCCTCATTTGAAGTAACCGGGAACGCAGTGTGACCCTGCCGCAATCGGTCCGGACCGGCCGTAAATAACGTATTTCGGCGCGTGAAGTAAATCCGGCGGTTTTCGCTTTGACATACACCGTCCAACTGGCGATCTCATCCATGAGGGTGGCCTGGATCCCGCCATGGAGGATATTGACGTAACCCTGGTAATCTTCTCCCGGGTTCCAGTGACTGACGATCTCCTCGCCTTCTTCGGTGAAATGAAGATGAAGGCCTATTTTATTGGAGGGTGAACAACCAAAGCAGTTATATCCTTCCAGGCCGGCGAATGGATTGCGGAGGTGCTTCATGTTACTTCTTCACCTCTTCCCCTTCCTTGTATCGGATGATCCGGCTGACCTTGCCCAGCTCATCGTATTCCTTCCACGGGCCTTCCCGCAGTCCGTTTTCATATTTTCCCGAAAGCTTAGGCTTCCCGTTCCGGTAATATTCCGTCGCTTCGCCGGAAAGCTTGTTGTCCTTGTACACCATCACAGACTGTAAGGTATCGTTGTCGTAGAAAGTCTTCTGGATCCCGTCGAAACTGCCGTTCTTGTAATTGTACTCGGCAATCCGTCGACCGTTTTTATTGTTCCAGACCGAAGTACCATTTTTCAGATCATTCTTAAACCAAGTCTCCTCCTGCAGCTTGTTATTGTCATAATACTGGCGGTAAACCCCGTTTTTCTTCCCGTTCACATACTCCGTCTCCGAAGCGGGGGTTTCGTTGTACTGGCTGAACAGTGTGGTCACTCCTTCGTTCAGACCGTTCCTGTAATGTTCGATGATGGACACCTTGTTCTTTCGGTCGAACTGGATGGATATCCCTTCTTTGATCCCATTTTTGTAGTACTCGACTTTGTAGAGCAGGTTCTTTGCATAGTACCCGACCCAGCTGTCCGTCTTTTTCCCGGACTCGTATCTGCCTTCCCAGGTAATTTCGCCGGCTCTTTCCTTCCAGAAGCCGGTTTTATTGCCATTGGCATCGGTACGGTTCAGGGTATCGGGTGATGACGCGGAAAGTGTAGTTTCCTGCGCCATGATGGTAATAGGCAGCAACAGCATGACTGCCAGAAGGGTACGTAGAATTGTTTTCATGGATCAGATTTTATCGGACAAAATTACAGCAAGTCGGCAAATAAATCAAAGCTGTCGGCACCCGTTATTCGAACCCTGGCAAAGGTCCCGGGGAGGATGTCGCGCTTCTCGCGGCGGATCAAAACCTCGTTGTCGACCTCAGGAGAATCGTATTCAGTCCGGCCGACAAAGAACTCTCCTTCCGACCGGTCGATGATCACTTTTTGTTCAGTTCCTACCTTCTCAAGGTTCAGAGAATGGGAGATCTCTTCCTGCAGACTCATCAGTTCCCCGGTCCGTTCCTCCTTGAGCCTGGCCGATATGGAATCCTTCAGGGTATAGGCATGGGTGTCTTCCTCATGCGAGTAAGGGAAAACACCGACCCGTTCGAACCGAGATTCCCGGATAAATTCCATTAATTCACGATGTTCCGCAGCAGTTTCTCCCGGGTAACCGGCAATGAAGGTGGTACGGATGGCGACTCCGGGAATCTCTTTCCGGATCTTTTCCACCAACCGGCGGGTGGAGGTGCCACCGAGCCCCCGGCGCATGGAACGAAGGATCCGGTCGCTGATATGCTGGAGGGGAATATCGATGTACCGGCAAATGTTCTCGTGCGAACGGATCACTTTCATCAGGTCGGCCGGAAAACCGTCGGGATAGGCATAATGGACCCGGATCCATTCCAAACCGGGTACGGCTGCGAGTTGACGAAGAAGTTCAGGGAGTCTGCGTTTTTTGTAAAGGTCAAGCCCGTAATAGGTGGTGTCCTGCGAAATGACATTGATCTCCTTCACTCCTTTTTCAGCCAGTTTACCGGCTTCCATAAGGATGTCTTCCATGGGCCGGCTAAGGTGTTTTCCGCGGATTCCCGGAATGGCGCAAAAGGAACAGCGACGGTCGCATCCTTCGGCAATCTTGAGGTAGGCGTAATGCGGGGGTGTCGTGAGGTAGCGATCGCCCAGCAGCTGTGTCCGGTAGGTTCCCCCGAGATGGGTGATGATCTTCTTCAGGTCGTTCACACCGAACCATTCATCCACCTCTGTGATCTCCTTCCGGAGGGTGGAAACATACCGTTCAGACAAGCAGCCCATGACATAAAGGTGGCTGATCGTTCCCTGCTGTCGGGCCAGTGCATATTCCAGGATGGTATCGATCGATTCCTGTTTGGCATCGCCGATAAATCCGCAGGTGTTAATCACCACCGAGTCAATCTGGCGGATGTCGGTGGGGTCGAATGCGAGTCGAAACCTATTGGCTTCCAGTTGCCTCATAAGCACTTCAGAATCCACCAGGTTTTTTGCACAACCCAGTGAGATCATGCCGATCCGGTGAGGGGTGGATCCGGTTTTCAATGAAAAGAGGGTTAACTGAAAAGACTATCAACGAATTCCGCGCGGTTGAAGACCTGGAGGTCTTCAATTCCTTCTCCGACTCCGATGTACTTGACCGGGATACCGAACTGGTCGGAGATTCCGATGACGACCCCGCCCTTGGCGGTGCCATCCAGTTTGGTCAGGGCGAGGGTGTTCACCTCGGTGGCGGCAGTGAACTGTTTGGCCTGTTCAAAGGCATTCTGGCCGGTAGAGGCATCGAGGATCAGGAGCACCTCATGCGGCGCTTCCAGGATCAGTTTCTGGATGACTTTCCGGATCTTGGAGAGCTCGTTCATCAGGTTCACCTTGTTGTGAAGGCGGCCTGCCGTGTCGATGATGACGACATCGATGTTGCGGGCCATGGCTGACTTGACAGCATCGAAGGCGACCGATGCAGGATCGGCTCCCATCCCCTGGTTCACCAGGGGTACTCCCACCCTTTCCGCCCAGATGGTGATCTGGTCGACGGCGGCGGCGCGGAATGTGTCGGCGGCTCCGATCAGCACCGATTTACCGGCTTTCTTGAACTGGTACGCCAGTTTGCCGATGGTGGTGGTCTTTCCCACACCATTCACGCCGACCACCATGATCACATACGGTTTTTTATCGTCGGGTACGGAAAAGTCGGTGAAATCGGCCAGGTGGTTTTCGGTGAGCAACGACACGATTTCCTCTTTCAGAAGGTTGTTCAACTCAGAAGTGCCGAGGTACTTGTCCCTGGCAACCCTGCGCTGGATCCGATCGATGATCCGGAGGGTGGTCTCCACTCCTACATCGGATGTGACCAGGATCTCCTCCAGGTTATCGAGGACCTCATCGTCGACCGACGACTTGCCCACGATGGCTTTGGAAAGCCGGGAGAAGAAACTCGATTTGGTCTTTTCCAGACCGTGGTCAAGTTTCTCCTTTTTATCGCGTGAAAAAATGCTGAGGAATCCCATGATGAAGGTATATCAATAAAAAAAGCTTTTTTCCGCAGAAAAAAGCTTTTCACCAGGCAACAGGCCTGATCAGTTCTCTTTGGTTGCCAGGAAGTCCTTTACCATTTCATTCGCCACAATGGTTTCTTTGAAAACATAGGCTCCTGATTTGGGTGACTTGACCATGCGGATGACTTTTGTAAAGTCTTTACCCGAACTGGCTTTAAATGAAGCAACTACTTTCTTTGCCATATCGCGAACTATTTAATTTCCTTGTGAACCGTGTTTTTTTTCAGGTAGGGATTGTACTTTTTCAGTTCGATCCTTTCCGGGGTATTCTTTTTGTTTTTGGTGGTGATGTACCTCGAAATGCCAGGAACACCGCTCGTCTTCTGCTCGGTGCACTCAAGGATCACCTGGATTCGCTGATCTTTGTTCTTTTTTGCCATTGTAAGACCTCTTTATTTTTCGGGACTGCAAAAGTAAATCATTTCCCGGAAACTGCAAAAGAATTTCTTACTTTATTCATGAGACATGATGTTGTTGAATTAATCGCGAACTTTGTTTTTTCAATCTGATTTTTCATGTGGGAGGCAACGACAGCCGGATTTAAGGCCTATTTAAGACTCGAGAGATCGCTGTCAGCCAATTCTGTAGAGGCCTACCTCAGAGATGTCGGGAAACTGACAGATTTCCTTGAATCGGAAGGTATCCGGACAGGGCCAGAAAGAGTCACTGCGGAGCATCTGAAAAGTTTTCTTGAGCGTGTTAACGTTGAGGGCGTTAAGCCACGTACCCAGGCCCGCGTGATTTCCGGGTTGCGGTCTTTTTACAAGTACTTGCTGCTCGAGAACATAGCAGTGACGGATCCGACCGAGCTGCTCGAATTGCCCGCACTCGGGTTGCGACTCCCCGTCGTTCTCGATGTTACGGAGATTGACCGGATGATCGGGAAACTGGATCTGAGCAAGCCGGAGGAAAGGAGGAACAAAGCCATGCTGGAAACGCTTTACGGATGCGGGCTTCGGGTTTCCGAACTCATTGGATTGAAGATTTCAGAACTTTTCTTCCGTGAAGGGTTCATAAAGGTGACAGGAAAAGGGAATAAGGAGCGGCTGGTGCCGATCGGCAGTGTAGCCCAGGAGGAGATCGGCCACTATCTGACCCAGATCCGGCCCCATGTTCCCGTGCGGAAAGGGGCGGAAGATATCCTTTTTCTCAATCGCCGGGGGGATGCCCTTTCGCGGGTCATGGTGTTCACCGTTATCAAGCGACTTGCGCGGCAGGCGGGGATCCGGAAAAAGATCAGCCCGCATACGTTCCGCCATTCCTTTGCCACCCACCTGGTTGAAGGTGGCGCTGACCTTCGGGCAGTGCAGGAAATGCTTGGCCACGAATCGATTACCACAACGGAGATCTACACCCACCTCGACCGTGATTACCTGCGCAGTACGATTCTGTTGCATCATCCTCGTAATCTGTAGGTTAAACCGATTTTCGGCTATCCAGCCCTTTATTTAAACGGCGAATCCGGCTCCTTGGCCATGTGGTTATAGACCATCCGGTCCATGAATTTCGGGAAGAATTTATTCAGTAAAACGGTTACCTTTCCCTGAGTGGTGAGTACCAGCCGGTGTTTTTTACGGTCGACGGCAAGGGCGATCCGTGAAGCCACCTCTTCCGAGCTCATCAGGCTGCTTTCGTCGAGCGGCGTCTCTCCCTGGGAAGATCCGTCTTTGGAGAGGGCGACATTGCGAATGTTGGACGAAGTGAACCCCGGGCAGGCGATCAGCACATGTAATCCTTTCTTCATATTCTCGATCCGGACTACTTCGAGGAAACCCTGCATGGCGAATTTGGATGCGGAATATCCGGTGCGACCGGGCAATCCCTTATAACCCGCCACGGAAGAGACACCGACCAGCGATCCTTTCGATTCCAGCAGGTAAGGCAATGCATATTTGGTGCAATAAACTGTGCCCCAGAAATTAGTGTCCATCAGTCTTCGGATCACTTCCAGGTCAACCTCTGTGAACAGGGCACGCATGGATATCCCGGCATTGTTGATGAGGATATCGATCCGGCCAAACCGCCCGATTGCTTTCTTCACCAGTTCGGCACAATCGCTTTCCCGTGTGACATCGGTCCTGACATCGAGCATCCGGTCACCCAGTGCGAGGAGTTCATGGTCAGTGATCCCCGAACGGGAGGCAAGTACCAAGGAAGCCCCGCGACGGGCATACTCCCGTGCCAGCGCTTTTCCGATTCCGGACGAAGCGCCGGTGATGATGATGACCTGGTGGTTCATGTGGAAAGAAAGAGGAATTTTGTTGAACTTATTAATTACTGGATAACATTATGGAATACTGCATCTTTGCGGTTGCCGACTTTTCTCCATTCCAGTTACGAAATTACGTAATTTCGTGGTTCAAAAGGGCATTATGACGGAGCGAGAGCTTTTTTTCCGGCACCTTGGGTTGCCGTCCTTCAATCCCGCAGGATTGGCCATTGACAGGGCTGAAGGGATCTATCTTTACTCCCCGGAAGGGAAACGGTATATGGACCTGGTCGCGGGCATCACGGTCAGTAATGTGGGGCACCGCCATCCAACGGTAATCCATGCGATCCGGGAACAACTTGAAAAATACCTGCATCTCAATGTGTACGGAGAATTCATTCAGTCACCCCAGGTTCGGCTTGCTGAACGGCTTACCGGATTGCTCCCGGCCAGTCTCGACTCGGTTTACTTCGTCAATTCGGGCAGTGAGGCGATTGAAGGTGCCCTGAAACTTGCCAAACGATATACTGGACGGACGGAGATCGTTTCGTTTGTTGATTCCTATCACGGCAGCACCCACGGCAGCCTAAGCATCCTGGGGCATGAAGGATTGAAAAGCGCGTTCCGGCCGCTCCTGCCCGGTGTTTCGCTGATCGGCTATAACCAGTCCGCCCACCTGGAGAGGATTACCCAAAACACGGCTTGCGTGGTCATGGAACTTGTTCAGGCAGAAGCGGGTATCGTGCCGATTGAGGCAGATTTCCTGGAACAGTTGGTGCAACGCTGCAGGAAATCAGGAGTCCTGATCATTGTGGATGATGTGCAGATGGGTATGGGACGCACCGGAAGGATGTTCAGCTTCGAGCATCACGGTTTTGTTCCCGATATCCTGGTTCTGGCCAAGGCATTGGGCGGAGGCATGCCGTTGGGGGCTTTCATCTCTTCGGGAAAGATCATGGAGACACTTGCATTCAATCCGGAACTGGGTCATATAACCACCTTCGGAGGACACCCGGTGAGCTGTGCCGCCGCGCTGGCAGCCCTGGAGCTGCTGACTAACGGGAACCTTATTGAGGAGGCAGAACGGAAAGGCCGGTGTTTTGAGGAAAGATTCAAACGACACCCGGCGCTATCATCGATACGACGGGCCGGTCTGGCGTTGGGACTCGACCTGGCGGATCCGGGCAGGAGGG
>DAONFN010000063.1:0-11120 GCA_035403625.1 Bacteroidales bacterium | reverse complement strand
TCACCTGACAACTGGGCCCCACTGGTGGAACTGGCCGGACTGCTCGGAGCCGCAACTGCCTGCTCCAGACCGGTTTCGGACGAAGGATGGCGGCCCCACGAAGAACATACCGGCCAAACCGGGAAGATCATTGCGCCTAATCTTTATTTCGCGATAGGTATTTCCGGGGCAACCCAGCACCTGGCCGGTGTCAGCTCTTCCAAATACATCGTTGCCATCAATACCGATAAGGATGCGCCGATCTTTTCTGCAGCCCAATACGGCATCGTCGGCGATGCCGGGAAGATCTTGCCGAAACTAGTGGAAGCAGTCCGGGAAATTAAGGGGAAATAAGAGGATATGGTCCGGCAACTGCTCTTCTCGTTCGCACTCCTCGTCACCCTCGGGTTCTTTGCCTTTACCTCACTTCGCATCGTCCGGTTCTTCCGGCTGACGCAACCCGCCTTTCGGGTCACCGACTTCGGTAAACGATGCCAGGTCATGCTGAAGGTAGCTATCGGGCAGACGAAAATCTTCCGCCAACCGGTGACCGGTTTTTTCCATGCCCTGGTATTCTGGGGTTTCTGTGTGATCGCCTTCGGAAGCATTGAAATGGTCATCGACGGGATTTCGGGCGCAGACAAATCCCTGCAGGTGCTGGGCCCGTTTTACACACTGATCACAGCTTCCGGCGATATTTTCGCCCTCCTGGTAGCCATTTCCATTCTCCTGTTTTTATTCCGCCGGATATTCCTCCATGTCCGCAGGTTTGAAGGGATTGAGATGAAGCCGGTTTCTCACCACGACGCCAGGATTGCATTGACCTTGATCCTCCTGCTGATGGTCTCCCTGCTGGGTATGAACTCCGGTACTGTAGCCCTGCAAAGGACAACCGGCCGTGAATTGGCCGGCACCTACCCGGTGAGCAATTTCCTGGCCGGCCTTCTTGGTGACTGGGAGCCATCAGCCCTGGGTGCCTTTACTGAAACCTGCTGGTGGACGCATATTTTGCTGATCTTTCTGTTTGCCAATATCCTGCCTTATTCCAAACATTTTCACGTCTTCATGTCAGTTCCCAATGTATTTTTGTCACGACTTGAGCCGTTGGGAAAACTGGCCAACATGGACAGCATCACCCGGGAAGTGAAGATGATGCTTGACCCTGCCGCTGCCGCTGCCTTCACAGGTGATGCGCCGGTATCCAGGTTCGGTGTGAAAGATGCGGAAGACATCTCCTGGAAAAACTACCTCGATTCGTTGTCCTGCACCGAATGCGGACGGTGTACCTCCGTTTGTCCGGCCAACCTGACGGGTAAACGACTGTCGCCCCGCAAGATCATGATGGATGTACGGGCAAGAATGAAGAAAAAGGGGCCGGGGCTGGTCCGGGAAGGAGCCTCCTTTTCCGACGGGATGGCCCTGATTCGCGACTACATCTCGGAAGAAGAGATATGGGCGTGCACGACCTGCAATGCCTGCGCAAAAGAGTGCCCGATCAATATCAACCATCCGTCACTCATCGTCGACCTGAGGAGGTACCTGGTGATGGAGGAAGCTTCTGCACCCGGAGGCATCAAGGGCGTTTTTAACAATATTGAGAATAACGGTGCCCCCTGGCAGTACTCACCTGAGGACAGACTGCTGTGGGCGCGTGACCTGGAAATGAATACCCACCAGCCTGCAGGGATATGATGACAACGATTAACGTGCCGGTGATGGCCGACCTTCATGCGCGGGGGATAGAGCCCGAATACCTGTTCTGGGTCGGATGTGCAGGAGCCTATGATGACCGGTATCAGAAGGTGGCAAGGGCCTTTGCGAAAATACTCAACTACCTGGAGGTATCTTATGCCGTGCTGGGGAAAGAGGAGTCATGTACCGGCGATCCCGCCCGCAGGGCCGGGAACGAGATGCTTTACCAGATGCAGGCGCTTCAGAACATCGAATTGTTCAAAAACTATCGCATCCGGAAAGTCATCACCATCTGCCCCCATTGCTTTAACATTTTCAAAAACGAATATCCCGACCTGGGTGCCGATTTTGAGGTGATCCATTATCTTCAGTTTCTGGAAAAGATGAGCCAAACCGGCAAATTGCTCCTTGATGGTGAAAAGTTAAAAGAGGTTCGGGTCGCATATCACGATCCCTGCTACCTCGGTAGGGCGAACGACATCTACGACGAGCCGCGATCCCTGCTGAAAAGGTTGTCAGGAGGATTGACTGAGATGGAGCGCAACCGCAGTTTCGCTCTTTGCTGCGGTGCAGGAGGGGCACAGATGTTCAAAGAGGCAGAGAAAGGGGATAAGGAAATTTTCATCGAAAGGACCGAGGAGGCATTGCGCACCGGGGCCGGTGTTATTGCGACCGCATGCCCCTTCTGCATGACCATGCTCACCGACGGATTGAAATATAAAAACCGCGAGGGAGAGGTTCGAAATCTTGACATAGCGGAACTGATTGCGGAATCTTTGAATCTTTAACGAAAAACATCAAGACCATGGAGAATAGAAAAGTACTGAAAAGCGGCGAATTCCTGGTCGACGGGATCCGTCCTGCCGATCTCTTTATCCCCGAGGAATTCAACGAAGAACAGCTGATGATTGCCCAGACCATCCAGGATTTCCTGGAAGCGGAGCTTTACCCCAATATCGACCGGATTGATTCTCCTGATACGGCACTGATGAAGGAAACGCTCAAAAAAGCCGGCGACCTCGGACTCATGGGCATTTCAATACCGGAGGAGTATGGCGGATTCGGACAGTCCTTTATCACCCAGATGCTGGCGGCTGAAAAGATCGGGGCCGGGCACTCTTTCTCCGTGGCATTCATGGCACATACTGGTATCGGTACCCTGCCCATTATGTATTACGGAAATGAGGACCAGAGGCAACGCTATGTAACACGGCTGGCTACGGGCGAACTTCTCGGAGCCTATTGCCTTACCGAGCCGGGTGCCGGAAGCGATGCCAACTCAGGGAAAACCACTGCCATTTTGTCGGAAGACGGACAGCATTATATCCTGAACGGCCAGAAAATGTGGATCACCAATGCCGGTTTTGCCGATACGCAGGTGGTCTTTGCCAAGATTGACCGCGACCGGGTTCTTAGTGCTTTTATCGTCGAAAAGGCCTTCCCGGGCGTGGTTGTCAATCCCGATGAACACAAGATGGGAATCAAGGGTTCCTCAACAGCCCAGATATTCTACAACGATGTGAAGGTACCGGCGGGCAACCTGATCGGGAAGAGAGGAGAGGGGTTCCGGATCGCGCTGAGCATCCTCCACATGGGGCGTATCAAGCTGGGAGCCAATGTGCTGGGCGCATGTAAAAAAGCGATCAACGACTCCGTTAAATACGCTAACGAACGTAAACAGTTCAATGTGCTGATCTCGACCTTTGGATCGATCCGGCATAAACTTGCCCGGCAGGTGGTTACCACTTTTGCGCTGGAATCAGCCATTTACCGCCTGAGCAAGGATATCGATGACCAGATTGAAGCCAACAAGGCTTCGGGCATGGACAAGGGTAAAGCTTCCATCGAGGGTATCAGCCATTATGCCGTTGAAGCTGCCATCCTGAAAGTCTATGGCTCCGAAGCGCTGGACTTCGTGATCGACGAAGCCGTCCAGATTCACGGGGGGATGGGTTATTCAGCTGAGATGGCCGTGGAACGCGGATACCGGGATTCCCGAATCAACCGGATCTTTGAAGGTACCAATGAAATCAATCGTTTGTTGGTGGTCGATACGGCAATGAAACGCGCCATGAAAGGCGATTTCGACCTCTTCGGCAAGGCAGCTGCACTCGCTGCGGCCGAAGGTCCTCTGCACGAGGCTATCCTGCCCGGCGACGGTTATTTTGAGTCCAAGTACAAAGCGATCCGGAATTTCAAGAGCCTGATCCTGCTGCTGATCCATGAGGCTTCCGCTGCCTTTGGCAAGAACCTGGTCCAGGAACAGGAGGTGTTGAATAACCTGGCTGACATGATCATGGAGGTGTACATTGCCGAATCGCTCACCCTGCGTGTCGAGAAGATGGAATCGCTTCGCGGGCAGGATCCGTCGGGTGTCTACCGTGCGATCGTGGATTCATTTATTTACGATGCGGCCGACAATATCCGCAAACCTGCCACGGATGGATTTATGTCGCTGGGTTCGATCACCAGGGAAGATACATACCGCCGGTGGATTGAAACCCTGGCGGTCGTGCCGGGAATCAACATTAAAGAAGTTCGTCGAAAAATCTCCGATAAACTCGTTGCCGACAATCAATACAAGTGGTAATAAAAAAAACGGGGTCGGAAACGACCCCGTTTTTTTTTACTCTTCCCGTCGTATTTCAACCGTTATCTCATCCTTTTCGGAAGAATAATCGACGGTTATGCTATCGCTGGGTAACAGCTTGGTTTTGATGATCTCCTCGGCCAGTGCATCCTCAACGTATTTCTGGATGGCTCGTTTAAGCGGGCGGGCTCCGAACTGAGCATCCCATCCTTTCTCTGCAATGTAATCTTTCGCTTTTTCTGTGATCACGATCCTGACGCCCAGGTCCTGCGTGCGCTTGTAAAGCTGTTGCAGTTCGATATCAATGATCTTGTGGATATCTTCGCGTTCCAGTGAATCGAAGATCACGATATCGTCGATACGATTGATAAACTCCGGGGCAAACGCTTTTTTCAGGGCATTTTCGATTACTCCGCGTGCATGCTCGCTGCTGGCAGCCTGTTTGGCCGACGTTGAGAAGCCAACCCCCTGGCCGAAATCCTTCAACTGGCGGGAACCGATATTGGAGGTCATTATCACGATGGTATTCTTGAAATCGACACGCCGGCCGAAACTGTCGGTCAGCATCCCGTCATCGAGCACCTGGAGCAGGAGATGGAATACATCGGGATGCGCTTTCTCGATTTCATCGAGGAGAACAATGGAGTAGGGGCGACGGCGGATTTTCTCTGTCAGTTGCCCGCCCTCTTCATAGCCCACGTAACCCGGAGGCGCTCCGATGAGCCTCGACACAGCAAACTTCTCCATGTACTCGCTCATGTCGATCCGTACCAACGCATCTTCCGTGTCGAAAAGATACCGGGAAAGAACTTTGGCAAGGTGGGTCTTTCCGACACCGGTAGGCCCGAGAAAAATGAACGTACCGATCGGTTTGTTCGGGTCTTTCAGCCCCGCCCGGTTGCGCCGGATGGATTTAACCACCTTTTTAATCGCTTCATTCTGGCCGATCACAGAGTTTTCCAGTTCCGCCTCCATGTTGATCAGTCGTTCGCTTTCATTCTTGGCGATCCGCTGGACCGGGATGCCGGTCATCATGGCGACCACTTCTGCAACATTTTCCTCTGCGACGGTCTGCCTGTTCAACTTGGCGCTTTCTTCCCACTTTTTCTTTTCGCGCTCGAGATGATCCTGTAGTTTTCGTTCTGCATCCCTCAAATCGGCAGCCTCTTCGAACTTCTGGCTGTTGATGGCCAGCATCTTCTTTTTCCGGGTCTCTTCGATCTGGGCCTCCACATCGATGATTTCCTGGGGAACATTGATGTTGGAGATGTGAACCCGGGCTCCGGCTTCATCCAATGCATCAATGGCTTTGTCGGGAAGGTAGCGGTCGGTGATATACCGGTTTGTCAGCGCCACACAAGCGTTGATGGCATCGTCGGTGTAGTTGACCAGGTGATGGTCCTCGTATTTTTCCTTAATGTTTTTCAGGATCTCTACGGTCTCCTCCGGGGTGGTCGGATCAACCAGCACCTTCTGGAATCGGCGTTCCAGGGCGCCGTCTTTCTCGATGTATTGCCGGTATTCATCCAGGGTGGTGGCCCCGATGCACTGGATATCGCCTCGTGCCAGAGCCGGTTTGAACATGTTGGAAGCATCGAGTGAGCCCGATGCATTCCCGGCCCCGACGATGGTATGGATCTCATCAATAAACACGATGATGTTGGGATTCTTTTCGAGTTCGTTCAACACGGCCTTCATCCGTTCTTCAAACTGGCCGCGGTATTTGGTGCCGGCTACCAGTGAGGCGAGATCGAGCGATACAAGCCTTTTATTGAAGAGCGAACGGGCAACCTTTCGCTGGACGATCCGCAGGGCAAGGCCTTCGGCGATGGCTGATTTTCCAACGCCGGGCTCACCGATCAGGATGGGGTTGTTTTTCTTTCGCCTGCTCAGGATCTGTGCGATGCGCTGGAGTTCCTTTTCTCGACCTACGATCGGATCGAGACGACCTTCCTCTGCGGCACGGGTGATATCACGACCGAAATTGTCAAGCACCGGAGTTTTCGACTTCGATTCCTGCCCTTTTTTCTGCCCTCCTCCAAATCCTTTTCCACCCTCTTCCGCGTCGTCTTCATCTTCTTCCCTGGGCATGATATCCTGAGGATCGAAACGGGGCTCTGAAGAGGAGGAGTCGGAAAGGATCGAACGAAGTTCATCCTTCACCATCTCATAGGTCACTCCGGCGGCCTGGAAGGTCTTGGTGACCAGGTTGTTTTCGTCTTTGAGAATGGCCAGCAGGAGATGCTCTGTGCCGATGAGCTCACTGCTGAACAGCTTGGCTTCCAGGTATGTGATCTTCAAGGCCCGTTCCGCCTGCTTGATCAGGGGCAGGTTCTCCGCCCCCGCTTGTTTCTCTTTATGACTGAAGACAGCCATCTCCAGTTTCTTCTTGACATCCTGCAGGTCAATGCCGAGGTTACGCATTATACGAATGGCCAATCCCTCGCCCTCGCGGATGATCCCGAGGAGCAGATGCTCAAGGCCAATATAATCATTGCCAAGGCGTTGTGCCTCTTCCCGGCTATATATCAATACGTCTTTTACACGCTGTGAGAATTTCGCTTCCATGAAGAATTTTGACTTTTATTACGAATCTGTGACAAATATCGAACCACCCTGCCGGGCAGGCAATTTTGTCATTGTTTTCAAAAGTACGATTGAAATGACCAATTTCTTACCAAAGGGTTGATATTTATTAACATTTCCGTGTTAGTAATAACGAAAAAATATCGACTGGAAATTGCCGTGGCAAAGCGGATTTTTCCTATCTTCGTAACATTATTGCAGATTATTTATATTATTGATATTCAATTAATTATTATTTGTTGTGAAGGATATGCAGGAGGGTGAAAAAATTATTCAGGTAAACATCGAGAACCAGATGAAGACCGCCTACATCGACTATTCGATGTCGGTGATCGTGCAGCGGGCGTTGCCCGATGTGAGGGATGGCCTGAAACCTGTTCACAGGCGTGTGTTATTTGGCATGTACGAGCTCGGCGTTCTGTCGAACCGGGCGTTCAAGAAATCGGCCAGGATTGTAGGGGAGGTGCTGGGAAAGTATCATCCCCATGGGGATACATCGGTATACGATGCCATGGTCCGTATGGCCCAGGACTGGAGTCTGCGCTACCCGATGGTGGACGGACAGGGAAATTTCGGCTCAATGGATGGCGACAATCCGGCTGCCATGCGGTACACCGAAGCAAGGCTGCAGAAAATGGCCGAAGAGATGGTGGCCGACATTGAAAAAGATACGGTCGATTTCCAGCTGAACTTTGATGATACGTTGCAGGAACCCATGGTTCTCCCGTCGCGGATCCCGCATCTGTTGATCAACGGAGCGTCGGGGATCGCCGTCGGGATGGCCACCAACATGGCTCCGCACAACCTGGGAGAGGTGGTCGATGGCATCATCGCCTATATTGACAACCACGAAATTACCATCCCGGAGCTGATGCAATTCATCAAAGCTCCTGATTTTCCGACCGGAGGAATCATCTACGGGTATGATGGCGTGAAAGATGCCTTTGAAACCGGCCGCGGACGGATCGTGATCCGGGGAGAAACCCGGATCGAGCAGGATGATAACGGCCGTGAACGTATTATCGTCACCTCTATACCTTACCAGGTGAACAAAGCCGAGATGATCAAGAAAACGGCCGACCTGGTGAACGATAAAAAATTAGAGGGCTTTTCCGACATCCGGGATGAGTCAGACCGCAATGGAATCCGTATCGTATACGAACTGAAACGGGAAGCGATCACCAATGTAGTGCTGAACAAACTCTACCAGATGACGGCCCTTCAGACTTCCTTCAACGTGAACAACATCGCGCTGGTGAAGGGAAGGCCTATGCTGTTGAATCTCAAAGATATGATTGTTCACTATGTCGAACATCGACACGATGTTATCACGCGTCGTACCCGGTTCGACCTGGCTGAAGCCCAAAAAAGGGCGCATATTCTTGAGGGATTGCTGATTGCGCTCGATCATCTTGATGAAGTTATTGCCCTGATCCGGGCTTCAAAAACTCCCGACGATGCACGGACCGGTCTTATGGAGACCTTCGGGCTCAGCGAAATACAGGCCAAGGCCATTCTTGAAATGCGCCTTCAGCGGCTTACCGGGCTTGAGCGCGATAAAATCCGCGAGGAGTATGCCGAGATCATGAAACTCATCGAATACCTGACCCATGTGTTGGGCGATGAATCCCTGCGGATGGATATCATAAAGGGAGAACTCCGGGAAATCAAGGAGAAATTCGGTGATGAACCCAGGACCCAGATCGTTTACGCGGCCTCGGATTTCCGGATCGAGGATACGATCCCTGATGAGAATGTGGTGATCACGATTTCACACCTGGGGTATATTAAACGGACCCCGCTCACCGAATACAGAGTGCAAAACCGGGGTGGAAGGGGAACGCGAGGCACCGACGTCAGGGAGGAAGATTTCCTCGAACACCTTTTTGTGGCCACGAATCATAACTACCTGCTTTTCTTTACGGAGAAAGGAAAATGTTTCTGGCTCCGCGTGTATGAGATCCCGGAAGGTGGTAAAACTTCCAAAGGAAGAGCGATTCAGAACCTCATCAACATCGAATCGGATGACAAGGTGAGGGCCTTTATTAATGTCAAGAATCTTAAGGACGAGGATTATACCCGTTCAAACTTCATTATCCTGGTCACCAAGCGGGGCACTATTAAAAAGACATCCCTGGAGGCTTATTCGCGGCCACGGCAGAGCGGAATAAACGCTATCACTATCAACGAAGGTGACCAACTCCTGGAAGCCAGACTGACCCAGGGGACCGACGAAGTAGTTATGGCCCTGCGTTCGGGCCGGGCCATCCGGTTCAATGAAAAAACGGTCCGCCCGATGGGACGCAATGCCGCAGGTGTGCGTGGGATCTCACTTTCGGGGGCAAACGATGAAGTGGTGGGAATGATCTGCATCCCGTTGGATAAAAAATGTGAAGTGCTGGTTGTCTCTGAGAATGGTTATGGCAAGAGATCCGACCTGGATGACTACCGGATCACCAACCGTGGCGGGAAGGGTGTGAAAACCCTCAATATCACTGAAAAAACCGGCGCCCTGATTGCTGTGAAGGATGTGACTGATTCCGACGACCTTATGATTATCAACCGTTCCGGCATTATCATCCGGATGGCAGTCGCAAATCTCCGCGTGATGGGAAGAGCCACCCAGGGAGTGCGCCTGATCAAGATCGACGATGGTGATGCCATCGCCGCTGTGACCAAGGTCGAAGTCGAAGAGACGCAAGGCTTACAGGAGGAAGGGATGGATATAAATGGTACGGAGCTTGCTGGTGATGTTTCAATTCAAGAAGATAACAATACCTCCGGAGATAGTGTGAATGACGAAACAGAAGGGACAGGGGAAGAAAATTAATTCAGCTCCTGATGACAGTTTGAAAGTGTATTTTATATTTTTGCAATCTATCAATCAACTAAATAGTATCATCCTAATCAGATAACCCATGAAAAAATCCGTAATGATCCTGGTCATGGTTTTCACCGCGGCCTTAGGCTTCGGACAGAAGAACGTACGCCAGACCGCCTCGAATTTCCTCAAGGAAGGGAAGTTGGATAAGGCATTGGAAGCTATCAACCAGTGCGTACAGGACCCCAGCACGGCGACCGATTCAAAATCATGGCTGATCCGCGGTAACGTCTACATGGAAATCGCCAACAGCCAGGACGAGAAGTACAAGTCGCTTGATCCCAACCCTTTCCCCAAAGCCCTGGAATCATACAAGAAGGCGTTGGAAGTCGACCCCAAAAAAGAGATGCAGAAAAAGGAATACTATGGGGATATTGCCGTACGCATTGATAATCAATATAAAGGATTGTTCGATAACGCCATAGCCAGCTATAACAAAAAGGATTTCAAAGGGGCGATGGAGAATTTCGGCCGTTCGGCTGAAGTCCTGGAGGTGATCGGAATGACGGATACGCTAAGCCTGCTCAATGCAGCCCTCTGTGCCGGGATGGCAAATGATCGCGGAGCTGCGAAGGGATATTACCTGAAACTCCTGCAGGGAAACTATAAGTCACCTAGTTTATATAGCAGCTTATCAGACATTTATTTAAAGGAAAAGGATTCAGCCAATGCATTCCGGTACATCCGGATGGGGCTGAAACAGTACCCGACCAACATGGGGCTTTTCAATAGTGAAATTAATATTTACCTGACCTATAACATCGTTGATAAAGCGATGAGCAATCTGAATATCGCGATGAATAAGGACACGGCAAATTATTCCATACCGTTCGCCCTGGGTACGCTTTACGACAACATGGCCAACGATACTGCAAGGCCTGCCCAAAAGAGGGCGGAAGCTTTTACCGAAGCTGAAAAGTCCTATAAAAAAGCATTGAAACTCAAAGCCGATTATTTTGATGCGGCGTTTAACCTGGGAGCTTTAAACCTGAACAAGGCCTCCGATATCCTGGTTAAAGCGAACAATCTGCCTCCCGATGCGGTGGCCGAATTCGATAAAATGAAGAAGGAAGCCGACAGTTACCTGGAAAAGGCCATGCCGTACCTGGAAAAGGCGCTTGAACTGCAGCCCACTGATCTGAATTCCATGAATGCCCTCCGGCAAATTTACACAAGGCTGAACATGGCTGATAAGAAGAAAGCCATTCAGGAAAAGATCAATAACCTGCAGAAATAAGGGGGAGAAACAGAGTGACCGGGAGTTTTAACTGCTCTGGATACAAGTAGGGAAGGACCTCGTTATTCTTAATTAATCCGATCAGGGGAATAATCGAAAATGGTTATTCCCGTGATTATTTAATATTTGCTATTTAACATAATATTAATTATAGG
>DAONFN010000062.1:0-11203 GCA_035403625.1 Bacteroidales bacterium | reverse complement strand
AGCACCAATCAATTGAGGATTATTCACCGTCATGGTATAGTTGAGTTCGGAGCAAATCGAACCTCCTGCACTCTTCCTGACAACGGCTTTGTAATAACGGGTGGCCGTCAGGGTAGGAGTCGTGAAACTGGTACTGGTGGCTCCGGTGATGTCGGTGAAGGTCACGTTATCCGGCGAATCCTGCCATTGGACGGTAGCTGTTCCAAATCCACTCGTCGGTGAAATCGAAATCGTAGATATACCGGAAACACAAATGGAGGCCGGCATTGCGCTGATGGTCAGAACCGGTAGCGTGGTGATGGTGGAAGTAGCTGTGTTGACACATCCTGAAGATGTGTTGGTAGCCGTGCAGGTGTAAGCGGTACTCACCGCAGTGGTCGATTTCACATAAAGCAGCGTAGCGCTGGTACCCGCCGTGTACGGGGTGGTACAGGCTGCATCGGTGTAAAGGTTCGTGACCGGCAGCCAGGTGAAGGTGTTGAAATCGCTGATGGTCGAGTTCACGCGCATCTGCAGGATCTCTCCGTTACAGATGGTCTGGGTCGGAGTGATGGCCAATGCCGGAGGCGGGATAACAGTGGCGACTACTTCACTTCGTGGCCCCGCACAACCGGTTGTTCCGGCGAAAATAACGTTAAGCCTTGAAGTCGAAGTGTTCGCGGTAGGATTGGATGTATAGTAATTAGGATTGGCTGAAGACGAATAGGCATAAACAACCGTATTATTCGTTGTGGCAGTATAATAGGTAGTGGCATTGTAGGTAGCATCAATCCCGGTTCCGCGAATATCAAGTAAAATATTGGATGAACCATCCCAGTTGAATGGAGTGGTGAAAGTGATCAGATTAGCTCCGACAGCTGATGTATAAGTTGCTGGTCCGTAACATGTAGTCAGTCCGGTTGTGGTAAAACCACTCAGGGTTGAATTGGTGGTCGATCCCATCGAAATGGTATAACTATTTACTGTAGCCGAACTCCCAATGGCGGCAATATTAAATGTGATTGCCGAAATAGGTCCGGCGGACAAGCCGGCTGCTCTTAATTCATCAGCGGTGTAAACCATCTGAGACCAATCCTGATTCCAGCGATTGCCAAACGCAGTTGGATATCCCGTCGAACTGGTCAGTGTCGTTCCTGTTCCGAAAGTCACATTGCCCGGAGCGGAAACTTCAGCTGCAACATAGAAAGAAGTTGTACTGGAAATTGAAGGGGTATTCCAAGGAGAACCTGTTCCTAGCAGATTTCCACCTACTTGTGCTGAATACCAATTCAATACGCCCAAATTCCCGGTAGCTGAAAGAGTGACGCTACCGACACCGCAGCGAGTACCTGGCGTTGTCGACACCACACTTGATGGGAAGTTAATCTGTACCGGGTTTGAGTTGGTTGTTGTAGGACCATTCAGACAGGTAACGGCACATCTGTAATAAGTTGTGGTTGTAGGAGTGACTACGCAGTAAGACAACACTGCTCCTGGAATATCCGCAAAACTGGTCCCATTCGAAGAGCTCTGCCATTGATAATGCACTCCGGTCCCGGAGGTCGGATTTTGCAGCGTAAGAGTTACCGAGTTACCAAGACAGATATTATTGTTCGAAGTAATGGTGTTCCCCGGAGCAGGAATGGTGCAGCTGTAAAGAGGCACACCGGCAAATTCGTCGGCTCCCAGGTCAGGATGGCTGGCATTCCTCGCGTCACCGTCATAGTCGGTGGTGACCATGGCATTCGGAATACCGCCGCTTTCGCACATGGTAGCCGTGCTGGGATGCATGTGCAGGTTATAATATCCCGGGGTGGTGCTTTCAAACGGTGGAAGTTCCGAGACTGAAGAGGTTTCCTTCGGCGCGACGAGCGTCTGGTAGTTGACAAGCGTCTGAATAACATTAGTGCCGTCGTAGAAGATCAGGTTCTTCGCTCCCGGGGTACCGGCGTAGTACAGGTTGTTGTCGACGATGCCCAGGTTGGTCAGTGAACTGGTCGATTTAAAGAAAGCAACCGCCCGGGTTCCCGTGGTCATGTTACAGTTGTTCACGAACACGTTGTTCGACAGGTTGAGGGTGGACGGAGTCGTTGAAACATACAATGCCGCACTGGTATTGCCCGCAACTTTGGAAGTATAATCCATGTACACGGTGTTGTGATACACATTGGCTGTGGTGCCTCCCACCAGGGCCAAAGCCTGGGCGCCAGCGGTTGCTGTCGACGAGTCGGCCTTGATGTCATAAATGTAGTTGTTGTACACGTTGTTGGTGGTTCCGCCGGAGAGGTACATGCCATAGGCGTAGTAGGATCCCGACCGGGCATAGGACACACCACTGACCTTGTTGTTATTGATGGTGTTCAGAAGTCCTCCGGGAACGTAAAGCCCATAGGTGTAATACCCGCCGATGATTCCGAAGATGTTGTTTCCGGAGAGAATGCTGGTGGCGGTACTAGCAGGACTGAAATAAAGCCCGTACACCGAAGAGCTGGTGGAGGATCCGACCATGTTGCTGAAGGTGTTGTTCGAGACGACCAGACTATTCCCGGATACCGAACTGCAATAGAAACCAAACAGGGTGGAGGCCGAGGCGGCACCGTCAACGATGTTGCCGGTGACCGTGAGATCTGTCTGGTACACCGAGTACAACGCGTAGAGCGTCGTATTCAGGTTATGCCCGAGGCTCTGGATCGTGTTGCCGGTGATGGTATTATTCAGTTCGTAATAGGAACTGGTCCCGGCCAGGTAGATCCCGTTGTAGCAATCCTGGATGGTGTTGTTGGAGAAGGTATTGTAGTTGTTCCCGTTGCCGGCCGACGTGGCATTTGCGCCGTTCGTCATGATCCCCTTCGAATTCACATTTTCTTTGCTCAGGTCGATCATGCAATGGGTGATCGTACAATGATTGCAATTGTCGCCTGAAGGACCCTGGAGGTAATAGGCTCTTTCGAGCCAGTCCGAGGAACTGCTCCCGCCATCGAGCACATCGATCCCGTCGAAGGTGACATAGTCACTGCCGTACAGGAAGAAACCGATATCAGAGGTGCTGGAAGTTCCTGCGATCTGGACTACCGGGTTGCTTCCTTCCCCGTATTTTTGGAAAACAATCGGCTTTGTCACCGAACTGATAGGACCGATCGCGTAAGCATAGGTACTCCCTGCGGGAATGTTGCGTGTGAAGGTCTCTCCGGCGATCACGTTAAAGGTTACTGCCCCGCAAATTCCATGGCTGTTCAACGCTATGAAAGCGTCGTCGAAGCTCGTGAAATTGTGTGCATCGGTCGGAGCTGTATTATCGATGGTATAGGAACCGCAGATCGGCTGAATGATGACATAATAACTCGGATCAGACGGCGGGGTGCTTGCGTTCGGCGGGTTGATGGAGAATCCACCGGCGCCTGAAAGCGGATATGCCGTTACATTCGGGTTTGTGGCCCTGTCCTGGGCTACGACAAAATATTTAATGATATCACCCGCCACGGCTTCACCGGCGAAGGAAAATTCAAATTTCCCGGTGACCGAATTATAGACAGCCTGTACGCCGTTCCAGGAACCTGAGTTAATGTTGTAATACAGCATCGGCAAGCCGGGATCAACCTGCGGAATACCGGAAGGATCGAGGATGGTCACCACAAGTTTACGCCTGCCGGTAAAGGCAGTGTCGGGCAATGCCGTATAGCTGATGGTCGGAGGCACGAGGTCGAGCGGAATCCCGTCGAATTCGTCAGCACCCATATCGGGCGCATATCCCGTTCCGCGATATCCTGCACTGCCATAGCGGGGATCCGAGTCGATATCGTCGGTGATCCCGGTAACCGCGGCGCCGCCGCTTTCACACTGAGTCTCGGTATGGGTATCAAGGTGCAGGTCGTACGGCGAGGTATTGCTCCGGAATACCGGATCCTCTGTGATGGTAGAGGTTTCACGCGGAGTCATCCATAATTTATAGGACTCAACGGTCGGGTAACTCGTAGTTCCGTCATAGGCAATGAGATTTGCCGGACCGGGTATCCCGCAATAGAAGAGGTTATTGTTGTTGGTCGTGGCCATGTTGGTAATCGAACTGCTCGATTTGTACAGTGCGACCGCCCGTAATCCGGAAGCGATATTAGTCTTGTTCACGAAGATGTTGCTCTTCATGAAGACGGTCGTTCCACCCGACAGGTAAAGCGCCGCACTTTGATTGGTAGCGGCCGTAGCCCGGTAATCGAGGTACACCGTATTGAAAGAGAGACTGTCGTTGGTCCCACCCGCAATGACAATGGCCCGCACGCCCGGTGTTCCGGTGGATCCCCCACCCTTGATGTCGTAAATGAAGTTATTGTAAATAAGGTTGGTGGTACCCGAACTTAAATAATACCCGTTGGCATAATAGCTGCCCGACCCCGAATATTCGATATCGTAAATGGAGTTCTTGTATATTTTAGTAGTGGTCCCACCCGACTGGTAAATTCCATAAACCGAATAAACAGGTGATGAAATCCCATGGATCGAGTTCTGGTAGATATAGTTGTTCCCGGCCGATAAATAAATGCCATACGGGCTGTAAGAGGTGGCATTGCTGGAGAACCCGCTGATATCGTTCGAGTAAACCGTGTTGGCAGTTCCCGACAGGTACATTCCATAAACATAATACCCGGATGCGTTGGTGATCCTGAGCGTAGAGATCGAGTTGTTGTTAATGGTGTTCGTACCGGAGGTCAGATATATACCATACACATAAGCATAGGTGTTGGTAGCGCTGAGGTCATAGATGGTATTATCATGGATATTGTGAGTCGTTCCAACGGATCCATAGATCCCGTAAACATAGCTCGAACTTCCCGTGGTTGACAGGGTATTGAAACTGTTGTTGTAATAACTGGTGGTGTTGTTCGCTCCTGTACCTTCATAAATACCATAAATACTAGAGGAACCCGTGAGGTTGTTGAAGATGGTGTGATGAACCTTGAGATTGGTCTGGTACGCCAGGTAAACCCCATAGACTGTGCTGCTGCCTCCCCCGATGTTTTGTACATAACTGGAGGTGCCGGAAAGGTCGCCGATCTCATTGTTATCATCGTTGTAAGTGGCGGACATCCCGTATAAATAGTACCCGTTGTAGCAATCCTGTAAGGTGTTGGCGTAGAATTTATTGTTGGAGTTCGTGCCGGAGGCTGTGGTCGCCGATGAAGAGAAATAAACCCCATAGGAAGAGGTATTCACCTTGTTGAGGTCAATCGTGCAGTTCTTCACCGTGTTGTTCTGTGCGCCGTCGGTGCCGGAGGCGCCGGCCAGCCAGAATCCGTATTCCATCGCGGTTCCCGCATCCTGCAAAACCAATCCGTCGAAGGTGTAATAATCCACCCCGTTCAGCTTGAAGCAGGCATCGTTGGTCGCCGTAGTTCCGGTGAAGTTGATGACCGGGTTGGCTCCGGTACCATCCTTCTGGAACGTGACGGTGTTCGCAAGCGTCCCGGTGGTGCTGATCGTCAGGGGAGCTTCATTGAAAGTTGCTCCTGCGGCAACGTTGAAGGTTACCGCTCCGCCGATCCCAAGGATTCCCAGGTCCCTGACGGTGTTAAAGAATGAGGTAAAATTCCGCACGCCCGTGCCTGCGGGGTTGATGGTATAGACGCCGCTGAGGGGTCCGCGAACAACCCTGTACCCGGTGGGTGCTGAGACGGTCGGGGTACGATCGATTCCGGCAACCACGACTTTGGTCAGTTCGGCGTCGATTATATTGTCGGTCACGGCGCCGGCTGGCACATCGTAGGTCAGCCAGAAATAATTCGGCCCGGGGAGAAGGGTAAGCCCTGCATGGTTAAAGGTCAGGGGGCCGCTCGGCGTTGCGATGGTCGTTCCGAAGGCAGTGGTAGCCGAAAAGGTCGGGATGCTGCCGGTGGTCCACAGTTTCGCATTGGTGATGTCGGTCGCCGGAGCGTCGGTACCGTTGGTGTTCAGCACGATCTGGGTAACCGTTAACGGGGTGAGGGATCCGGTCATGACGATCTGGACACCCAATACTTCATTATTCGTGCTGCCCTTTGCGGCCGAAGCAAAGTTCGTCTGGGTAGCCGTGCACGAGGTATAGACCATCGTCACCGGGGTATATTCGTCGGCGCCGATGTCGGGAGGCGTGCTGCGCGTTTGACCGTCGATATCGGTGGTGATCCCGGCGATCGCCAAACCCTGTCCATCAAGCAGGGGAGCCTGCGCATGCAGGTCAGTGGGCGAAACAAACATGGGATCGGTGTTCTTCGATAGGAGGTCTGGCTGGTTTGGAGAAGCAATACTCGCCTGCCAGTTGGCCAGGGTGGCATAATTGGTCGAACTCATCTGACCAATATACCCACCGGTAGTATTGAGCAAATAAAGGTCGTTGTAATTGGAAACCGAACCTGTAGCCCCGATGGATCCGGCAGTGGGTGAAACCCAGCACCAGTGTCCGGCGGTGCTTTGTGCCACGGTCAGATTGGCGAAAATGTTATCTCTGACCAGCGATTTGCCGGTCACCGAGGAAAGTTCGAAACAGGAACTGGAAATGTTCGGAGATCCCGATCCGTCGATCCGGACGCTGTTGAATGAAACGTTGTAGGTAAAGGTGGAGGTGGCATTCAAAAGATAAATACCTTTCAGCATCTTGGTCGTACTGGCGCTACCTGTATACGCACTGGTGATGCCAAAAATGAAGTTGTTGTAAATATTCATGGTAGCCGTACCGCTCAGCGAACCGTAAATAGGGTATATCGCGGTTGTGGCCGAGACACTTTGATTCCGGAGGTCATGGATCTTGTTGCTGAACAGGTTGCAGGTACCAAGGCAGGAACTTGTATAAATGCCATAGATGCTGTAACTCCCGTTGACCGAAAGGTTCCTGATCTCGGTATTGCTGATGCTCAGTCCTGTTTGGGCATAGGCGTAAATGCCATAGCAGGTGGCCGCTGCACCGCCGATATCCCAGCCACTGGCTGCACCGATATAAGAGGTGCCGCCACCGATGGTTCCGACTTCAACGTTAACGTCAGTGTAGGTAGTTGAGTACGCATAGAGGTAGATCCCCGAATAGGTACTTTCAATAGCGAGATTGTAATACTTGTTATACGACTGTGTACCGGTTGCGTTGGTCGGAGTTACCGAATAATACTGGTAGATAGCCTTGGTGGAGGTGTTGGTTCGGGCCAGGCTGATCTTGCAGTTCTTGATCGTGTTATATTGTGCACCGTCTGTAGCGGAGACGTTGGTGATGTAATACCCGTACTCTGCCTGGGTGGTGGTGGTGGTGTTGTTGGGATTATCCACCAGGTCAATCCCGTCAAAGGTGATGTAATCGCCACCTTTTATGGTCACGATGGCGTCGGCGCTGCCGGTGCCGATACCGGAGACGATGACGGGATTAGCCCCGGTGCCGTTGCGTACGAAGGTGATGGGGTTGGAACTTGTCCCTGTAGCGGTAATGGTCGGACAGTTTTCAATGAAAGTGCCGTTCGCGACCACTAAAAAATTCACTCCACCCGCACCAACTCCATTAATATTCAAGTAGTTAATGGCATTCGTAAACGAAGTGAAATTGGTGGGTCCGCTCCCGGCCGGATCGATGTACCAGTTCCCGGTCATCGGGACTATGGGCAAGGTGGCCTGGCTTCCGGTAGCACCGGATGAGGCGGAACCCTCCATGGTTGCGGCAACATTGAAATAATAGGTAGTACCGGGTGTCAATCCTGTTAACGGCAGATTATAGGCTGTGCCGGTTCCGGCCATTGTGGTGGAAGGAATCGTGGTACTGACAACGCCTGTGGTGAAGCCTGCATCCAGTGCCCGGGTTACGACGAATAAAATTTCGTTGGTGGAATTGTCGACCCAGTTAACGGTCATTCCGGTCTGGCCAACTGCAGTGAATGTCAAGGATGTTGGGTTTGCCGGAGCGCCGGCCGGAGGAGTGAAGGTGTAGTAACGACGCAAACCATTGGCAGACGAACTAACCTGCAGGGTAACGGGAACGGTTGTGCCCAGGTTATAATTGGTAGGGGCCCCGGTAGTGGTGACGACATTGGTATTGACATTGATCGTCGCATAGGTGTTGTCGGTGTTTGAACTCTGGATTCCAGCCGATACGGTGGTGGTTCCCGGAGCATAATTATACACCATGTTGCCGTAAATGATCTGGATCACCCCGGTTGTCTCATTCAGCAGGACCTGGAATACGCCATCCTGTACCGAAGCACTATAACCGATGGCCATATTCAGCCATTCAATCACCAGCGTCCGGTTGGGGGCTGTTCCATTAACCTTGTAATGCACTTTCCCTGAGGTGCCTGTTTTCATGTCCAGCGAAAATGCCGAAATGTAAGGAGTCGTTGCCGTCCCTCCGATCTGCGTGTTTGCAGAGGTCCCGACCTGGGTGCCTCCAAGCCGGATCAATCCGTTCGCATTCACTGAAAATTGCGTGTACGGCACACCCATAAAGGTAAAAGTGAATCCGATGCTGGTCACAGGCGATGCCGGACTGTCATCTACCCCTGCAGCAACCAGCTGAGTGGTACCGGTTGACATATCAACCAGAGATCCATTATTATTGGTCGTGAAGGCGTAGTTTGCCGTACTCTGACCCAGTGTTACCAAGCTCAGAAGAAAGGCCGCCCATACCAGTGTAAATTTTTTCATAGGTTCGCGTTTGTGTTTGGTGGATG
Organism: Bacteroidales bacterium; assembly: GCA_035403625.1. GTDB lineage: Bacteria > Bacteroidota > Bacteroidia > Bacteroidales > FEN-979 > CAIVAT01. The sequence continues at coordinate 2,555 of DAONFN010000062.1, read as the reverse complement.
ATTGAAGATTCCTGAAATATATATGGTTGTTTATGATCGGCCTTCCAAAGATAAATAATTTTTCACATGAAAGGTGAGCAGACCTTTCCCGTACGGAAACTTTGTGAGTTTTCCCATCTTACCTAAACACCTCTGTTTGCTAACGTATTTATTGTCTGTTCTTTATATTTTTTTATGTTATGATAAGTCAGCAAGCCAGACCAAAAGATTTAACTATTTTTAACCGAATTTATCGCTTGAAAAACTGAAAGAGCGGAGAAATATTGCTGCCATTTTATACAAACCTCCCTTGCTAAAGACCCGTGTCCCATGCCCGTTGGACGGCACGGAATGATGCCTGATCGCTCTGCATCCCTGAATCTAAAAACAGTTCTGCTGTTCAGATTTTTTCAGATCCGGTATAACACAAAAAACCGGGGCCCGATAAACGGGGCCCCGGTTTTTTATCCGCCCCCGGCCCCCTCCCTGCAAGCAGGGAGGGGTGGCCGAAGGCCGGGGTGGGTACTACCTGGTTTTCACCAGTTTCATTGTTTCGATGTATCCGTCGGCCACAACCCTGACAAAATAAAGTCCTTCCGGGAGTTCGGCGACACGGAATTCGTGTTGTTTTTCTCCGATCATCCTATCGGTCAGTACTTTATTGCCATTCATGCCGTAGATTTCAACCCGTACGGATCCGAATTCGCGATCACCCTTCTGGACGAGGGTAAAGTTGCCGTTGGTCGGGTTCGGGAAGAGGAGGAAGCGGTCGAACGAAAGGGTAGGTACAGGAGTATCCTCAACCGTCGCCTCGGTCATCTTGACCGAACCGCAATAGTCGGTCGAGATATAGGCATGCAGGTGCGATCCGAGGACTGCCTGGGTTCCGGGCTGCATGATGATATGCACACCGGAGATCAGGGTCACATCGGCGCCTGCAGCGACGATCCAGGGGGCGGTGCCGCCTGTTGTGATCAGGTTCGTGGCGTTGAAACACTCGGTACCCGTTACCGTTCCGGTGAGGGTAATGTTGGCGCACACATTATTATCCTGTCCGACAGTCGTGCTATAGGAAACCGAGCAGTTGTTCGCATCGGTCACCGTCACCGTGTAGTTGCCCGGATTCAGTCCGGTCAGGTCTTCCGTGGTGGCGAGGTTGCTCCACGCATAGGTGTACGCGGGAGTTGCTCCGCCTACGGTCAGATCGATGGATCCATCGGCTCCGGTCGGGCAGCTGGCGTTGACCGGCACCAATCCCACCGTAAAGGCCGGCGGTGCATTCACCACCCACGAACCGGTGACGGAGGAGAGGGTGGCATCGGTAACGGTAACCGTATAGGTTCCCGCACCGATCCCGGTCAGGTCTTCGGTGGTAGCCAGGTTGCTCCACAGGTAGGTGTAAGGCGTAGTGCCTCCGGTCGCGGTGATGTTGATCGCGCCGTTGGTGTTACCATAACATCCTGTCACGTCTGTTACGGCTCCCGACACCGATAACGGGGTTGCGCTCGGGAAGGATTCCGTAAGGATCTGGGTGGCGGTTGTGACGACCGAACCTGTGTAGCCGGAGGCAACAATCAATAGGCGGGTGGGAACACCGGCGATGGTCAGCTCCACCGATCCGGTGGCAGCTCCCAGTACCGCAACAGGCACATTGGGTTTGGCTGCCCAGGTGTCGGTCATGGGGTTATAGGCATAACAGGGATTCGGAACGGCCGGGGTCCATGTCGCTGTCGGGCTGCCGGCGGCTACGATGATTTCGTCGGCTCCCCAGGGAGCTCCGTCGAAGCGGTACATGGTACCGGCAGGATAGCCCGTCTTATTGAAAATTCCAGAATGCACCACTTTTGTACCGGCCATATCGTCAACCCGTTCGTTGATTACCGGTCCGGTCGAGCCCGGGTACGGGTTCTTGGCGGTTGCCCAGGTAATGATATGAGGATCGGTGCCGTCGATCGTTCCAACATACACGGAACTTTCGATCACTGATGCACCGGCACCGGCCACATAAACAAGCTTGTTCCCGGCACGCGAGAAAGCGCCGCCGAATTTGGGAGCGGGCAATGAGGTGGCCGCGGTCCATGTATCCAGCGTAACATCGTAGAGGTATACATCCGATATCACATTATCGGAACCATCGACCCCTCCCGCGAGATAGATGTAGTTTGTCCCGTACGGGGTTGCCTTGCCCCAGGCCATCGCTTTGGGCAGGCGGGTGGGCATCAGGGTCCAGGAGTCGGCCAGGATGTCGTACCGGTACACCGAGTCGGAATAGACTGCTCCGGCGCCCCCGATCAGGTAAAGGTAATTCCCCACGGCTGCGCAGGTCGTAACTACACGCCCAACCGGAAGAGAAGCAATCGCCGTCCAGGTGTTGGTGCTGGTATTGTATTTATAGCATTCCGTTGCAAGTCCGGAGGTTGTATTTCCTGCCAGGCTGAACATGTATCCCACGGGGGGAGTGACTGAGTTGTCAATCCATCCGGTTCCGGTGCCCATGTAAGTGGTGGTCGGGTAAACGGCTCCGGAGGTCCAGGCGGCACTGGTTGCCACCACACTTTTAGACTTGCAGTCGTTCG
>DAONFN010000061.1:0-11306 GCA_035403625.1 Bacteroidales bacterium | reverse complement strand
GGTGCACGATCACCAATGGCGCCGGGACCAATACCATAACCGTTTCGTTCAGCGCCAGCGCGACGTCAGGGAATGTCACCGTCGCGGGAACCAATACAGCATGCGGTGTAGGATTATCGGCATCGCTTCCCATCCTGACCGGCCTATTACCGGTAGCCGCCGGACCGATTACAGGTCTGACGTCGGTCTGCCAGGGACAAACCGATGTAGTTTATAGCATTGCATCGGTACCCGGAGCAACCAGTTACATCTGGACCGCCCCCCCGGGAGGTGTAATCTCTGCCGGACAAGGTACAAACGCCGTTACGATCTCCTTTGATTCCACTGCCACCCCGGGTTCTGTTGCGGTCAGAGGGCACAGTGGTTGCGGCGACGGACCCGCTTCCTCCGTATCTCTGACCATCAATCCCCTGCCGGCGCCTGCGGGGACTATTACCGGATCATCAACCGTATGTCAATCTCAAAACAACGTCACCTATTCAATTGTCCCCCTCAGTTACACCGGTTCTTACCTGTGGACGGTGCCATCGGGGTGTACCATCACGAGCGGATCGGGAACCTCTCAGATCACAGTTTTGTTCAATACCGTCGCGATCAGCGGACCGATTACGGTTCGCGGGATCAATGCAACCTGCGGAGCCGGCCGTCGCAATTCCATCAACATCCTGGTCAATCCGCTTCCCGGAGCAACCGGGACTATCTCGGGTTTGACCACGGTATGCCAGGGTGAGCCCGGGATCTCTTACATGGTCGCCAGTCCAGATCCCAACACCCTTTCCTATTCCTGGAACCTTTCTCCGGCAAACGCGGGTACGGTAAGCAGTTCCACTTCGCCGGCAACAGTCAGTTGGGCTGAGCTTTTCACGGGACAGGCCTTTCTGACGGTTGCCGGAATGAATGGCTGCGGTGCGGGACCTGTTTCGAATCCGCTTTCCATCACCATCAATCCAAAGCCTACCGTCGCTCTTGCAGCCTGCTTCGATCTGAAGACCACAAAAAACAGCCGCCCCATCCGGTTAAGCGGGGGGAACCCGTTGGGTACAAGTGGTAGTTTCTCGGGTACCGGCGTATCGCAGATTTCGCCCGGCGTTTATGCCTTTGATCCAGGGAATTCGCAGGTGACGGTATCGGCCGGCGGCACACCGTATGAAATAACCTACCGGTACACCAATACATACAACTGTTTCAGGGAAGCATCCAGAACCATAACGGTCTTTCCATCCGGTGCCGGGCAGATTTGCCCCGGGACGGTGACTGATTTGCGCGACGGGCAGGTCTATCCCACGTTACTCGCGGGAAGCGGGGCAGCGGCAAAATGCTGGATGGCCCGGAACCTGAACTACGGAGAATTCCTTTCGAACGGGCAACCACAGACCGACAACTGCACCATCGAAAAATACTGCCGGAACAATCTCTCGTCGGAATGTTCCGGTTATGGGGGATTTTATCAATGGGATGAATTGATGCAATATCAATCGGGTAGTTACTTTCAGGATCTCTGTCCCCCGGGATGGCATCTGCCGTCGGAGGCTGAATGGACCCAGTTCCTCGCATCTCTGGGAACCGGTGTATATCCCCCGGATGGCATTGCCGGAAGTTTCCTGAAAGATCCCAATACTTCGCCGGGCCATTTCAACGCGTTGCTGGGCGGCGTTTTTTACCACGGTCAATCCTGGGCCTTAACAACCGGAACGCTGGCTGGCACCCTCTTCTGGACTTCAACCCTTACTACCGACGACAGAATTTCCGTAAGGGGATTAAATTATAACAATCCGAGTGTTTCTAGGTATTTTTCGACCCGTGAGAATGCACTTCCGGTGAGATGTGTCAGGGATTGATCCGAAGATTCCGAATAATTTCCCTCCAGGCAACTTTCTTTCAAAAATATTGTCTTCATCATTATTGGTGTTTATCGCTGAAATTTAGTAACTTTACCGGGATAAAACCGTAAAATCATTCTCTGATATTCGGGCCCAGACATGAAGAAAAGGTTTTACTTCAGAATTCTCTTTTTTTCGTTGACTTTCCTGATGACCTGTGCATCGGTTCAGGCTGAAGGCACCAAGGAGGTAGAACCCGACGGGGAAGGAAATCCCTGTAAGCTCCATCTTTCGAAATATACCAATCCGACCAATGAAAGTTATAACAACTTCGCGCTTTATGTTGCGGCCGATAATGAGCGGCTTCAATTTACCATCGGTACCCTGACCGAAACGGTATATTTCGGATTCCATCCCAATGCCGTCACGAGCGGCTGGCCTCCGACACCCTCTGATCCTCAAATTACATGCAGGATTAAAAATGCGGCGGGAACAGTAGTTTGGGGCCCCCAGATGCTTCCATGGGAAACCGGAAATACCGGATACATCGACACGTACAACCAGGCTTTTTTAGGCCCAAGCAATCTGCCGGGCGGCACCGGAGGTTATGATCCGTTGATTTTCGTCCCTGCTGCCATCGGTGATTATTATATTGAATTTGATTTCCCGGGAAATAACCAGAGCCGGACTTTTGATTTCTTCGATATCACAGTCGCAAACAGTTCGGGGATGAAGATTCCGGGAAGAGTGTGGTCTAAAGCCTGGCAATTTACCACCGACGGGAACAACAATACCTCGACGGCCATTCTTTTTCCCTATTCCGACGACGGGATAACCACATCGATCAACCTGAACGGGATAAGTCCATACCGGTTCGCCATCTCCTGCAACCAGACAGGCTGCAGCAATACGGGCAACATCGAGTTTGACCGGAAATCGGTCGAAGGGAAACATACTTATCCCCAATACCGGATTTTTCTGAATGAGCCGGATCATACAATCCCATACTTTGCCATCGGCGAACTTGGGCAGCTGATATCAGCCTCGGTCGCATCGGTCGATTGCAACGGTACGGTTGTTTTCAATATTGTTGTGAACAAGTCTGGCCAGATCATCATGACCCTCGACTTTCCTCCACCGTATATCGACCGCCAGATACAAGCCACAGTCACGGGAGGCAGCTCCGGCAATAATGTTCCCTGGGATGGTAAAGACGGCGTCAACACACCAGTCGCCAACGGAGTTATGTGCAGCGTGAGCATTGAATACATCAACGGGCTTACCAACCTGCCGCTTTATGACGCCGAGTACATGAACTCGGGAGGTTACCCTTCCTGGTCCGGCTACATCGTCACGCTGGTCGCACCTACCGGCAATCCTATTCCACTGTTCTGGGACGACACCCCGATAACCGGATGTGGTTCGGGTTCCAATTATACCGGATGTCTCAATCCGGCCGGGTGCCACCCCTGGGACTTCTGCATCGGCGATGCAAATACCGTCAATACCTGGTGGTACGCATTAAGTTCGGGAACGGCAACCACCACAGTATTGCTGAAGAGGTATCCCGCCAATCCGGGCACCATCACCGGTGATAACCAGGTGTGTCAGGGAGCAATAAAAATGTATAGTGTAGTATCGGAACCCAACTCGACCAGTTATGAGTGGACATGGCCAGCAGGGGCTGTGCCAATTGGCGTACCCCCATACAATACCAACAGCATCACCCTTGATTATACCGGAGCGACCGCATCAGGGAATGTCACGGTGAGAGGATGGAACGATGACTGCGGATTCGGATCGACCTCGACGTTAACCGTAACCCTTCACCCGGTTCCTTCGGTCACTACCCCGTCTTTGCAAAACTCCTGTTCAGGAGTGAATTTCAGCATCCCGCTTAATTCCAGTGTTACCGGGACCTTTTTCTCATCAATCGTAAACATCACCGACTGCAGTTCAAACATTACCACCTGTCCTACCGGGACCTTCAGCGGCGCGTCGATCAATGGCAATCTCTCGGTCACGGATTTGAATCCCGGCACTGTGGTTTATCATGTGACTCCTTCGGCAGGGATCTGTACCGGGGCCACTAAAACGATTGTGGTCACCGTGGCGCCCAAGCCGAATGTCACCTCCCCGTCAACCTCCGGCGAAAGTTTCTGCTCCGGCGGCAGCACCAACGTCGTCCTCCAGAGTGGGCTCACCGGCCCGTCGCTGAGCTGGAACTGGGAAGTGCTTCTGGGCAACTGCAACAACATACAAACCTGTCCGACTTCCGGAACTACTTCTCCAATCAGCAATACCCTGATCCTGGGAACCAATACCCTCCCGGGATCGATCATATACACCATCACCCCGACTTATGGCGGCTGTGCCGGCGATCCGGTAAATTACGCAGTGACTGTATTTCAACTTCCGGATGTCGTACTTCCGCCCTTTGCCCCGGTATGCCTCAACACCCCGACTTTCACCCTTTCGACGGGGACTCCCGCGGGTGGTACTTACCTTTACCAGGGCAACCCCATCACTACCTTCAATCCGGCAACGATGGGTGTCGGCGTACATACCATCACCTACACTTACACCGACCTGAACGGATGCACCAGCAGCGATCAAAAAAGCGTTGTAGTCCAGGGGTTGATCACTCCGAACCTTTTCGGCAGCGCCACCGCATGCATCGGAGTCGCGCAGAGTTACAGCACCGATGGTGGCATGGTGCCCTCCTCTTACCAATGGTCGGTAAGTCCCGACGGCATCATCACGGGCGCCACCCCCGAGACCCGGTCGATCACCTGGAACACCACCGGTGTGAAAACCATTTCGGTGATCTATACCGATCCCAACGGCTGCCAGACCATTCCCGCCAACTATCAGGTTACCGTGAATTCCTTACCCGTACCGACCGTTGCCGGGAACAATAACGTATGCTATCAAAAAACATATACCTATACCACTGAATCCGGAATGACCGGGTATGTATGGAATGTTTCTCCCGGTAATACCCTGGTTGCCAGCGGTAATTCAGCTTCGGTGACCTGGAATGTAATCGGAAGTTCAGAATGGGTTGAGGTCAACTACATCAATGGTAACGGATGCACCGCGGTCACTCCCGAACGTCGGATCGTGAATGTCAATGCTTCGCCGAGTTATACTGTAACCGGCGACCAGACAGTCTGCGCCGGAACCACCGGTGTTTCCTACTCCATTCCCGCCGGGTTGAGCATCTATGCGTGGAGTGTTTCATCGGGTGGTATCATTTCGGGTCCTGCCACCAACAACTCCGTTCTGATCAACTGGATGACCACAGCGACAGCCAACCAAACCGTTTCGGTAAGCTACACTAATTCGCTGGGTTGTTCCAATATCACCAACCAACCCGTAACAATTCATCCTTTACCTGTGGCGACCTTTACGACTTCAACACCGTCACCGGTTTGTCAGGATTATCCAACGCCTTCGCTGTTTACCGTCGATGCCAGCGGACCTGCATCAACCTACCTGTGGCAGATCACCCCGCCAACGCTGGGTGTGATGACCGATCCGACGGCAAACCCGTTATCCGTAACCTGGAAGTTGCCCGGGACGTCGGCACAATCGGCCCAGCTCAGGGTGACTGCAACCACCACCGGCGCTCCCCCGCTTTGCAGCCTGACCTCACTCCCGATGACCGTGGTCATTAACCCCAAACCACATACGCAACTCCAGATCTGTTTTGATGCCGTGACCACCCAGAATGCCAAACCGTTCGTTCTGAAAGGAGGGTTGCCATTGGGCAGTTCCGGGGTTTTCAGGATCGACAACCTCAGCGGTTCACCTGTCACGACGATTACGCCCGCTGCGCTGAGTATAGGCAACCACACGATTTATTACACCTACACCGACAACAACGGATGCATCGCAACCGATTCCAAAATCCTTCGCGTTGATGCCTCCAATGCAGGCTTTTCATGCGGCAGCCTCCTCACCGACCCGCGCGATAACCAGGTTTATAAAACCGTGTTGATCGGGGGTAAATGCTGGATGCAGGAAAACCTTCGTTACCACACCGCAAATCCGGCCATCTCGCACCTTTCGCCACAAACCGACAATTGTGTCTGGGAAAAATACTGCCTTTCTACCGATCCCACCTGCTCGCTGTATGGTGGAATGTACCAGTGGGATGAACTTATGCAATACACCACGGCCACTAAAGGCCAGGGATTCTGCCCGCCGGGATGGCATGTCCCCGATGATGCCGAATGGGCTGTGCTGATCAATGCCATCTCTTCGCTCACGCCTGGTGACGGCATTGCAGGTTCTTACCTTCGTGATGTCAATGCCACGGGGCTTTTTAAAGCAGGTCCTGCCGGAGTGTTTTACTTGAATTCCCTCGAGGCCTTTTCAGGCCAGGCTTTTAATGCCTCTTTTTTCTGGACCTCTACCGTGATAACTGCCGGACGGGCCGTTACACGGGGTCTTAACGACGTGAATCCCAGCGTGTCGTTCTATGAAGGATCGAAAGCCGATGCATTCCCCGTACGATGCGTGAAGGACAATTGACAATTGAAAATGGAAAATGGAAAACGGAAAACGATTTGAGAATGTGAGGATTTGAGAATGTGAAAATTTATAATTATTGTTTTTTCCCCTATTGCCTACTACCTATTGCCTATTGCCTATTGCCTGATTTGAACTTTAAAACCCTGAAACGTTGGGCACTTCGACAGGCTCAGTGCCCTGAAACCCTGAAACTCTGAAACTCTGAAACTCTGAAACTCTGAAACCCTGAAACTCTGAAACCCTCAAACCCTCAAACCCTGAAACGGCTTGAGCTTTGAGCTTTGAGCTTTGATCCCTAGTAAAACAATGAATTCTCAACTCAGATAATCCCGTACGGCTTTCGAGATTCCTTTCTTCACCTGTTCCCAGGTTTGTCCTTTGAGGCTTACCGGGGATTCTGTTTCATCAGCGTCGACAAACCAGGTGATGGCATTGGGGATGCTGATGGCCAGCATTTGCGTCGGATATTTTAACTGATGCCAGTGGATAATTTTTTCAAGTGAATAATGCTGCAGTAACTCATACAGATCCCAAAAGTCCTTTTTCCTTCCCCGCCCCAGGATAGCCTGGATTTTCATCGCCGCAATATCATTACTGCTGAACATCCTGATACCATTGACAACTTTAATCTTCCCGATAAGCTGATGAGGTGTATATACAATATCCACCTTGATTTTGTTAATGTAACAGAATATTCCGAACGATTTGTGTCCTCCCTCATAATACAGGGCATCACCAAAGACCTGTCTTAACTCCTCTTCAATCGGGGCATGGTCGAACCTACAACTGCAAAAAAGATCCAGGTCGACTGAACTGCGGTGCCCATACCTTAATGCCAAAGCGGTACCCCCTACCAATGCAAATGGTTGAAGGGTTTCTAACAACATAAGTTGTTCTAATAGGGAAAAAGTTCCGGGTTCAACTGTCGAAGTATATAACATCTGAATTCATTCAGGGGTTTATCAATAACAGCACTGGCCAGGTGAGTCCGGTGTTCGGGCAGGAATTTGGCTTTTAACAACGCTTCGGTCACCTTTTCGTCGCCGTAGTATCGACGGCACTGGCGGATGTCGTCGACATCACCGCGTTCAAAAACCCTTTCGATCACGAAGTTGGCGCGCAGGTCGTAGTCGAGTTTCTCAAAATCGACATCCCAGAAAATGCGTTTGTCGAAGATGGGTTTGGGTTTGTTTTCCATGGAACAAAGATATCCTATTTTGAAGAAAATTACCAGGTATCAAGAAACAGTGCCAGCGTAATGACCCGAATCCGGTTATTCAGAAAACAGCGAGCCGGGGAGCAGCGCTCATTTAATCCTGTCCACAGACAACCATTTCACAATTATTTTGTCCTTCTGATAATGTGTCTGGTGGAAAAATTTCGTAATTTTAGAACCTTGATCATTGAATCATCGTATTATATAAAAAGCACACCCAGACCAACTCTTTGAAATGAATGAATACCCATCGGTTTTGCGGAAGCAGATAAGGGATCATTTCTATTTATTGATGTCCTTGAGATCCTTTTGCGTCTTCATTTTTTTCACTTTTCTCTCAGGATTTCACATTGGGTTTGCACAACAACCGGGAGCCCCGGTGTCGCCTCCGAATTTATACCTGGTTCCTAATGTACATAATCATTCCATCGTTGTTCCGGACAGCATCAAACAGGAAAATGAAGAATGGGAACCTGTTGTAACGCCAACACCTGCCGATTCTGCTGCTTATAAATATTACATTGAGAATTATCCATTCCCCGGAAATTTTGACAGCCAGACTTCCACGCAAACAACAAACTGTCCCAATTCAAATTTTTCAACGGGTACTTTCGTAAATTGGAGTGGTTGCTGGGGGTCATGGAATTCCAGTTACACACCACCCTGCAACAACCCGAACCAACCCTGGCACGATACACCCAACGGTGGATATTATTACATGAATGCAGCGCCGGGAACACCTGACCCGCATGTTCCATTGCCATCAACTGTTTTTCCGGGAGAGCCCTATTCCGTCAGGCTTGGGAAAACCCCGTCAGGAGGAGATATCAATACGCTGGTATATTCAATCGCAGTGGACACCAGCAATGGGAATCTTTCGAACAATTTCTTTGTTTACCGCTATGCCGTGGTCCTGTATAATATTTACAGCGGGACCGGTCATGATGAACCCGATGAAAGGCCAAGATTCACCATTGAAATAAAAGACAACACCAACACTTATCTGTTAAATCCGGATTGTGGATTTTATGATGTATTCCCTGATCCGCTTCTGACGGGTTGGAATTCGACCGGGAATTACGTCTGGAAAGACTGGAACACCATCGGTCTGGATCTTTCTGAATGGCATGGTGAGACCGTCAATGTTGTCTTTACCACCCATGGATGTTCCCCGGGTGGTCATGCCGGTTATGCGTATATCTCAGCCTTTTGTCAACCTAAAAGAGTGATGATGAGCGGTTGTTCAGGTTCAGGAACAGCAATCCTGAATGCTCCACCCGGGTTTGCTACGTACCAATGGTCCGGACCCTATTGTTCAACCTGTAGTCCGACGGTGGTCGGAACCGGTCAAACCATTACTATTGTTAACGCCGTTGAAGGCCACAAATACAAACTCATGATGACCGCGATTCCCGGAACGGGTAGTTCCACGGTCATCTGTAAATCTGAAACATGGGCTACTCTAACCTACACGGTTTATACTTCGGTTAACTTCTCAGCTAATGTGAATTGCAGCGGAAATCAAAGTTCGTTTTTAGACATTTCGACTTTGAATCAGAATGAAGTAGTAAGTCATCAATGGGATTTCGGAGATGGTACGGTTACAACAACAACCACCAACCCGGTTTTTCATACCTATGCAGCCCCTGGTAATTATACCGTAACGCTAAATCCGATTTCAACAGATGGATGTACGGCTACAGTCACCCAACAGATTAATGTTGATCTGCCCCCGACAGTGACTAATACACAACTTGAAAAGACGATTTGTTCAGAAAATCAGGTAAATATCCCCCTTGAATTTAATTCTCCAACCGGCTTTCCTGTTTCCGGGGCATGGACCAAAACCTGTGTCGCCGGAACCGTCACAATCACCAACAACCCTACAAGCCAGACCGGTACGATAATTAACGATTTAATTGTAAATACCGGTACTGCGACGGCAACGGTTCGATACACCATCACACCACAAGTCGGTGCCTGCAACGGGCCGCCCGCGACCTACACGGTGACCGTGGTTCCCGTTTCGCATCTCACCAATTCACCCACCACCAAAGCAATCTGCTCGGGATCAACTACCAACATCAATTTACTTTCGGATGTAACCGGCAGCACCTTTACATGGACGACGACGGTGGCTTCGGGTTTAGTTACAATTACTAATTCCACAGCGCCTCCGGGAACTTTGATTAACGATCAGATCATCAACAACGGATTTACCAACGCACAGGTAGTCTATACCATCACACCGCTGTTAGGAGTTTGTGCAGGACCATCAAAAACCTACACGGTGACCGTTTATCCGGTGCCGGATCTCTCCAATGACACTCCTCCACCGGTTTGTTCCGGTTCCAATTTCATTGCGACACTTACATCGCATGTGGCCAACACCTCCTTCGCGTGGACGGCAATCGCCGGTCCACCGGGATCCGTTGCCGGGTTCACTGCATCGACCACCACGAATGTAACCAACATCAATGAACTACTCACGTTGACCCCGGCTTTCAGTACGGTCAGTTCGACGGTCAATTACTATATTACACCCTGGGCCAACCAATGTCCGGGTAATGTTACGACACTTACCGTTACCGTAAATCCCGTGCCCACAGCCGACGGGATTCTGAACAAGACGTTGTGTAACGGCGAACTGACAAACCCGATCCCATTCACCGGTGGAGTTGCAGGCACCGTATTCAACTGGACCAATTCAAATACTGCCATTGGGCTAAATAGTTCAGGTTGGGGCGACATCCCCTCCTTTAATGCCACGAACCCCACAACGGTTCCGCAGGTTGCCACCATCACAGTTACACCTACTTACACGAACGGGGGGACAATCTGCACGGGTACACCGATTACTTTTATCATTGCGGTCAACCCGACTGCCCAGGTCAATCCTGTTGCCAGCCAGGTGATATGCAACGGATCTGGTTCTGCTCAGGTGACATTCAGCACACAGAATACCGGTGGAACCACTACCTATGCCTGGACCAACGACACGCCCTCGATCGGACTGGCTGCTTCAGGTACCGGTACCATTACAACCTTCACGGTACTTAACACCGGCACTGTTCCTGTTACTGCCACCGTCACAGTTACGCCTACCTTCACTAATGGTGGAAAAAGTTGCCAGGGACCTTCACAATCTTTTACCATCACAGTCAACCCGACTGCACAGGTCGATCCTGTTGCCAGCCAGGTTGTATGCAACGGGTCCGGTTCTGCTCCGGTATTATTCACCACCCAGAATACCGGCGGAGCCACTACTTACTCCTGGACCAACGACAACACTTCGATCGGGCTGGCTGCCTCGGGCAACGGGGATATCGCCCCGTTCATCGCAATAAACCCCGGGTTATCGACTGTGGTCACTACTATTGTGATCACCCCGACATTTACTAACGGAGCCAATGCATGCGTTGGCTCTACAAAATCGTTTACCATTACCGTAAATCCGCTGGGACATGTTATTCAACCCGATAACCAGACCGTTTGCAACAACGCTTCCACCGCCGTTGTTACCTTCGCCACCCTGAATACTGGTGGAATCACTACCTACGCCTGGAGTAACGACAATACTTCAATTGGCCTTGGAGCTTCCGGAACCGGCGATATTTCCGCATTCCCGGCAATCAACACGGGAACCGCACCGGTATTGGCAACCATCACTGTAACGCCAACCTTCACCTTTGGAGGAACAAGTTGCCAGGGACCTTCCAAATCGTTCACCA
>DAONFN010000060.1:0-11354 GCA_035403625.1 Bacteroidales bacterium | reverse complement strand
AACTGGAAGTGGTGGATGTGACGGGCAACCGCGTAAACTGCCGGGTGAAAGAAGGCGGACTTCTGACCGATCACAAGGGGGTGAACTTTCCCAACCTCGATCTCCGCCTCCCTTCACTGACGGAGAAGGACCTCCGCGACCTGGACTTCGGCCTCAACGAAGGAGTCGACTGGGTTTCGCTCAGCTTTGTCCGTTCGGCCAAGGATATCCGTGCGCTGTGCGGGATCATTGCCTCAAAAGGGCTGAACACTCCGGTCATTGCCAAGATTGAAAAACCGCAGGCGGTCGATCACCTGGAAGAGATCGTGGAGGCGGCCGACGGCATCATGGTGGCACGTGGTGACCTTGGGGTGGAGATGAGTCCCGACCGGGTACCGATGATCCAGAAACGCATCATCACCCTGTGTAACCGTGCCGGGAAACCGGTGATCACCGCGACCCAGATGCTTGAAAGCATGATCCGCGACCCCCGCCCTACCCGGGCCGAAGCCAGCGACGTTGCCAATGCGGTTATCGACGGCACCGATGCCGTTATGCTTTCGGGGGAAACCGCTATGGGAGCCTGGCCGGTGAAATCGGTGGAAATGATGGACCGCATTGCCCGGGATGTGGAATCAGAACTGGGCGGATTCGACAAGTTTCCTCCCATCGGCACATCCGACCTGATTGCCCTCTGTCGTGCGGCCAACCACATGGGAGCGATCATCCGTCCCTCTTCCATCGTCGTGTTGACACACAGTGGTCACAGCGCTACCTGCATCGCAGCCGAACGACCGTCGACCCCCATCTATGCCTTCACTACGCACCCGGAGGTTTTTCACAGCCTTAACCTGCTGTGGGGAATTCACCCCATCCTGATCAACGAACACCCGGAAACATTTGAAACGATGGCTATAATGGCCGGCAACAATCTGAAGGCAAGAGATCTGGCATATCCCGGTGACAAGATCCTGCTGCTCGGTGGAATCCCTGCCCACCAACCCGGCGGCACGAATTTCCTGAAAGTGCACGTGATAGCTTAGGGATGGACAGGCGATTGAATGACGCCGAAATTATCATTAATTAAAACATCAGCACATTAGCACATCAGCACATCAGCACATCAACTTAATTCTTCCCGAATTTATAGCTGATACCTGCGTTGAGGATGTAGTTGGTGCCGATGCCGAATTCACCGAAGAAGGCGAGTGCCCTGCCTGCACGGATGCCAAGCATGGTCAGCTGGCCGGCAGGCAGTAATTTCTGGGCGTTGGAATTATTTCCCTGGTCGGTCTTATCATAATAGTCCATGGTCACCCCCATGCCGATACCGGAGTACATGCAGAACGACGGCCGGTTCACGTATCGGAACCGGATGCTGGCCAACCCCTGCAACAGGTTATCGTCCAATGAATTGTACCAAGTGGTAGTGCCGCTCGGGTAGCTGTAATGCGATTCTTCTTCCGTCCGGTGGATGGAGGTATAGCTAACCTGGAACCCGACAGCGATCACCTCATTGATGGAGCGGTGATAGCCCGCAATGAAGGTGCCCGAGATGCTCTTTCCCGACATACCTTCATTGTTGATGAAGTAGAAAATGGATCCAAGGCCATAGGAGGCGTAAACATCATTCAACAGGTCAACCTGATCATTCCGGGATGCAGTCTCCTGCCCACCCTGGGCATAGGCATTTCCGGTTATGACACACGTAACCATTGTCATGGCGAACAGAAACAGCAGCTTTTTCATGGTTGGTGGATTTGGTGGGATTAAAAGTACTGGCAAAGGTAGGCAGCGTCGGAGGCAATTTTCAACTTAAACTTCGTGTTGGCCGGAACAATGAAAGTTGAGAACGGGGCATACTCTTTCCATTCAGTCTCCCCGGGCAGCAACACCGTCATGATTCCGGAAACCACCGTCATATGCTCGACTGTCGAGGTACCGAATTCATATTCTCCAGGAGCCATGACGCCAAGGGTGCCGGGACCTCCGGAGGTTGCAAAAGCGATCGACTTTACCTTCCCGTCGAAATATTCGTTGGTTTTGAACATAGTACTGCTTTTAATCTAATATATTTGATAGATAACAGGTTACATATTGAGTGCTTCCTTCAGGATCTTATATCCTGACGTGCTGGCCCGCAGCTTGGCTCCGGTCTTGGTCAGCACGGCATAATTCTCCTTGTCGTAATACTCGATGCGATCGATGAACTTCGCATTCACAATATAGGATCGATGGATACGGATGAACTGGCCCGGGTCGAGATGCGTTTCGAAGTACTTCATCGTTTTCTCTTTCAGGTGCCGGGCATCCTTGGTATGGATCATCACATAATCGCCTTCCGCCTCCAGGTACACAATCTCTTCGACAGGGATAACAGTCACTTTATGGCGCGACTTCACCGCGATCCGCATCAGGAATTCGGGATTTTCCTCAAGCGCTTTTACCAGGTTCTGCACCGGGGCGGACTGGTGCACACCGCTGGTTGCGGAAGCGACAGCCTTCTGCACTGCCTGCAGGAAACGCTCCTTTGAGTAAGGTTTCAGCAGGTAATCCACCGCATTCATTTCGAACGCCTTAATGGCATACTGGTCATACGCTGTACTGAAAATGATCATCGGTGGTTGCTCAAGCAGTTCCACCAGTTCAAGACCGGTGAGGCGCGGCATCTGGACATCGAGAAATACCAGGTCGGGTTTCATCTCCTGGATGGCTTTCAAACCGGAAAACCCATCGGAACATTCTCCGATAATCTCGATCCCGGCTATATCTTTCAGGTAATGCCTGACGACATCCCGCGCGGGTTGCTCGTCGTCGATAAGAAGCGTGCGAAGATTCATAACGGGTCAGCGTTTTTCAATGGCCGTCACCGGCAGGCTCAAATATACGCAGAATCTGGTTCCAATCACCTCGGTCCGGAGAAGTTTGTCATTCTTGTACAGAAGTCCCAGCCGTTCGCGGATATTGTTCAACCCGATCCCGGTGCCCTTTCTGGGTCTGGCCGTCGGGTCAAAGTCGTTCACAATCCGGATCTCCAGGTAACCGTCGCGGTATTCGCAGTCCATTTCAATACTTACCTGCTCGGTGCTTTCATAAACACCGTGTTTGATCGCATTTTCGAAAAGCGGTTGGAGCAGCATCACGGGAACCTGGTGTTGGGTACAGGATCCCTGAAGGTCGAAACTAAACATCAGTTTATCGCCAAAGCGGACTTTCTCAATTTCCAGGTAACGCCGGATGTTAGCCATTTCGACATCGAGCGTGGTGAAACTCATGGTGTTGTTGGATACCGAATAACGCAGGAAATCGGAAAGCTTGATAATCATTTCCTGGGCCTTTTCAGGGTTGGTGATGGTCAGGGAACTGATGGAGTTCAGGCTGTTGAAGAGAAAATGCGGGTTGATCTGCGATTTCAACATGTTCAGTTCAGTCTCTTTCAATACCATACGCAGCCTGGCTTCAACCTTGATCTTGTCGCGCAGGTTGACATAATATATATACAGGTAATAGCAGAGGGCAATCACCAGGTAGAAAATGGTCCCGCTGATAATTTTATTGGGCAGGGCGACCATGAGGGTGTCCATGTACACCTTGTTGCTGCTGAACAAGGCACTCAGAAGGGTATACGACAGCCCGTTCCAAACCACCAGGATGAGTGTAAGAAAGGAAAGATGGTTCAGGATCACATTCCACCAGTTCTTCTGGTCGGGGATGCTGTAACGCACGACAAACCACATGGAGATCCCGGCGACACAGAAAAGCGCGTTAAACACGAAGCTGTCGGCGACGGCCACTTCGATCGGGAAATAATAGACGAAATAGAAAATGGAGAAGTGGACCCCCATGATGAGAGCCCACAGTCCAAAATAGATGGAAAAGGATATGCGGTTTAAAAAGACCGGGTGTTGCATATGCCAGCGGTATAGGTCAATAGCTTTTTATCTCACCGCCGCCGAAAATGGTGCTGCCTTTGATAACCAGCACCCGTGATGGATCCGGGTTCTCCTTCACATAGGCGCGTTTGTCGGAAAAACCTCCCATGATCGATGTCATCTTGAGCTGAACCCGCCAGTCGGCCGGGACGATCAGGGTAACCCCTCCGAATATTGTATTGATCTCAAGCTCATTGATCCCTTCGGCAAGAGACGCTTGTGTAAGATCGACTTCCGATCCTCCGAAGACACAGTTGATATGCCCGCCGCGGAAGACCTGGTGCATCACGCGTTGTTTGCCGCCTGAGAAGATATTTTCTTCATGGATATAGCCATCATCGAGGTCCTGTTCAAGTTTATGGTGCTGGAACCGCCATTCAACCACCCGGCGCGGACTACGTTTAAAGAGCATCAGTACTCCGATACCGATGAGTATCATCGGCCAGAAGAGGTGCCATACGTTGAAAGGAAGATCAAAAATCCTGGGCAGGATAAATACCGTGCCGATCAGGATGAGGATGGTACCCGGGGTACGGCTTTCACTGCTGAAAAAGCTTACGATCCCGATGCAGATGAGCAGCATCTGCCACGAGAAGATGATATGGCGAATGTCATAAGGAAGGATACCTGTGTTGGAAAACAGGAGCAGAATTCCTGCCACGATGACGATCACCCCGAGCACGTACTTTTTCATCTGGGGGTCGGTCGTCTTTCTTGTTTCATTAGGTTCCATGGCTGTAGGATTTTAGTTGAGCGATTGAATCGATGCAGCAAAAATATACCCGATCGTTGCCCCGGTAAACCATAAATCGACGGAAGGGGGGAAAATCCCGATAAACAAGGGGTCAATATAAAGTGAGATAATCATAACCATGCCCGGTAAAACTAAGAAATTTTTCGAAATCACTGAAAGCGATGACAATCGACGCAGTGTTGATGCAGGGATGAAAGCTGATCCGCCCATACTTTCTCAGGTTTTCATCGATGAAGAGGTGGACATGGCGTTCATGATCGTTGAGGAGGCCGAAGGGCGTCACAGAGCCTGGAGTCACCCCCAGGTACCGCTGCATTCTTTCAGCGGAAGCAAAGGTCAGTTTCCCCTGTTTCAGCCGCTGCTCAAGATCGTGGATGGAAAGATCACACCGGTGCTCGATGATCACCAGGTAATGCCGGTTCCCCTTGTGATTCCGGAAAAAAAGATTCTTGCAATGGGCCGCTTCAATATCTTTCCAGTACAGCATGGCCTGTTCGATGGTCGGAGCAGGCGGATGCTCATAGTACTCAAACGGAATCTCAAGCCGTTCAAGGGTTTTATAAAGAGTTGGGTCGCCGTTCATGAGGTTGAGTGGTCTAGTGAATGAGCGGACAAGTGGTCAAGTGATTGAGCGGTCTAGCGGTCAAGTGATCGAGTAAATAATCAGTTGCACATCAGCACATTAGCACATTAGCACATCAGCACATTCTTCAATAAACCTCCTGTGCCTGCAGATAGAGTCCCTGTGACAGGTACCCCAATCCGAAATCGATCAGCAGGTTGGTACGGTCGGCCTTTCCTACCATGATGCGCAGCCCGAAACCTGCACCGGGCCTGATGCTACGGAACAAGGGATCGTGCATGTCGCGGTTGGAGGCGGTGGTTGCGTTGGCGAACAATACGCCGCCGACGATCCCTGAACAGGCCGAGATCGGGAACCGGTATTCGGCCTCCCCGTAGATAAAATCATCGCCCCTCCATCGCCCCTGGACATAACCACGACCCGAGGAGTTGACGGGGTCGAAACCGGCCGACATCAGATTCAGGTAAGGCAGTTCGCCGCTGGTTTTGAAACACCCGAAGGTGCGCAAGGCCAGGAGATGCCGGTGCGACCTGCGGGAAAGCCCGATGTAGGTTCGGAATTCGGCCCAAAGTCGCGAACCCGGCCGGTCGCTCCCGAGGTAGGTTAGGTTATACTGGTAGGACAAACCGGCATAGCTTCCCCGGTAGGGGTTGATAATGTTGTCGCGGGTATCCCAGGCCAGGTTGAAACTCACTCCCGATGCTGTATATTTCAGGTAGTTGAAACCATGACGGGCACAGTAGGCAAAATGCGGGGTGATGACCTTGGTGGAAGAATCCAGGTTCAGTTTTTCATCTTTGATATCATAGTAATGATCCAGATGGAACCCCAGCCCGGCATACAAATTCCCTGCCAGTGCTATAAAGAGCGTATTGTGCACCTTGATCCAATTGTATTTCATCGGGAACCTTCCGCCTTCATACGACACCGGTTCATTCGCCGTGCCGGGGAGATCCTTCACAAGGGGGATATTGGTCGTGCTGCCTGTTCCCAGCCCGTAGGTCGGCAAACGAAACAGATACCAGCGCCAGTCGGTGAGCAGCGACCACTTGTTGTCATTGAAGAACATGTGGGTACGGATGTAGGAGATCAACTGTTTTTCGGTTGTCCACAAAACCTGGACAGATCCGGCTGAAAGCTTTGTGCGTCGCTTTTTGCCGATGGTCCAGGAAACGGAGGCGCCGGCGCCCAACTGAAGGGCAGTAGCCGGTGTAAAAGCGATCAACGGGAGGATGATGGCACGTGCTTTCCGGGAAGGGATCGAGGGGGCTTTCAGTTTCTCACGGGTCAGGATGTCGAAAATGTCCTGCTGCGGACACGGCCCAACCCAGGATGCACTGTCATCGTCGGCCAGGTAGATCAGATCCTGTCCCTTGGCTGTGTTGATCCATTGCAGTAAGATGAGAATGAAACTGATCCGGAAAATCGACTTCCACATGCGGCGCAAAAGTAGTAAATTAATTGCTTTTGAGTAGCTTTGTATCCTGTTCCAGACTATGAAGATAAAATTCGAGAAATACCAGGGTGCCGGCAATGATTTCATCCTGATCGACAACCGGTTCGCTGCCGTTGGGCTTACAACGGAGGAGATCGCCCGTTTGTGCCACCGTCGCTTTGGGATCGGAGCCGATGGACTGATGCTGCTTTCGCAGAAGGAAGGGTACGATTTCTCCATGACGTATTACAATGCCGATGGAAACGAAAGCACCCTATGCGGCAACGGCGGACGGTGTATGACTGCTTTCGCAAAGTCGCTCGGTCTTGTGTCGGACCGTGCCCGGTTTTTTGCCGCCGATGGCGAACATCTGTGCGACATCGCCGACGAGAACGGAAAATGGATTTTCCGGCTGAAGATGCGTGACACCAGCATCGGCCGGATTTATGACGACGGTATCTTCCTGGATACCGGCTCCCCGCATTTCGTGCGGTTCGGTACATTTCCCGACCTGGATGTGGTTCATGAAGGTCGGCGGTTGAGGTTTGATCCCCGTTTCGAGCCGGGAGGGGCCAACATCAACTTCGCCTCCGCCGGAAACGAGGTCCTTTTCGTGAGGACTTACGAACGGGGGGTGGAAGACGAGACCCTCTCCTGCGGGACGGGAGTCACCGCTTCGGCCCTGGCTTATGCTTTCAGGAATAACACCGGAGAAAGTCGTTGTCTGATTGAAACCAGAGGCGGCCGGCTTTCGGTGCGTTTTCAGCGATCGGGCGACCGCTTCACGGATGTCTGGCTGGAGGGTCCGGCCGAATTTGTGTTCCGGGGGGAGGTAATTTGCTGATGTGCTGATGTGCTGATGTGCTAATGGGCTGATGACGGAGGAGGGAAAAGAATACTGATTTATCAATGCTGAAAAAGTGTCTTTATGCATGAGGATCTTCTGACCGGCAAACGGATCCGGCTCCGGGCGCTGGAGCCTGGAGATATCGATCGCCTCTACGATTGGGAAAACGACCCCTCCGTCTGGAAGGTCAGCAATACGTTCGCCCCCTTCTCTCGTTTCCAACTTGAGCAGTATGTCCTTCAGTCGCAGAACGACATCTTTTCGAACCGGCAACTCCGGCTGATGATCGTGACCAGGAATGCAGAAGGGGCGGAAGAAGGGGTGGGGGCCGTTGACCTGTTCGACTTCGATCCGGTCCATGGCCGGGCCGGGGTGGGCATCCTGATCGGCGAACCTTTCCGGATGCAGGGATATGCTTCAGAAGCCCTGTCGCTGCTGGTAAGGTATGCCTTCAGCACCCTGTGGATACACCAGCTATATTGCAATATTTCAGCAGGCAATACCGCAAGTCTGGCCCTGTTCGAGAAGCATGGTTTCGTGCGATGTGGTATAAAGCGCGACTGGAACCGAAACGGTAGCGGTTGGGAAGATGAGTATATGTTGCAACGGATCGGGGAACCATGATCAAAAAAGCTGTAATTTTCTCAGGCATTATTCTGATCCTCCTGGCCCTCGCCGGTGGGTGGTTCATTCACCGGGTCAGGAAACCGGTCATCGACCTGCACGGACGAAAGTATGTATATATCCATATTCCTACGGGTTCAGGTTTCGGTACGGTGCTGGATACCCTTCGGGGAAGAGGATTACTCACCGACCCGGATGCGTTCACCTGGCTGGCGCACCGCAAACATTACGACGAGAAGGTGCGACCGGGGCGTTACCGGCTGACCGACCGGATGCGGAACAATGCACTGGTCAACCTGTTGCGGTCGGGAATGCAGGAACCCGTGGAGGTCATCATCCGGAATCCCGCTACCGGTGAAGAACTGGCCGGCAGGGTCGGCAGGAAGATCGAAGCCGATTCCACCCGGCTCAGCGCCCTGTTCAATGACCGGAGCTACCTTCGGTCCTTCGGGCTTACGCCGGCAACCGTTCTTGCCCTGTTCATTCCCAACACGTACCAGTTTTACTGGAACACCTCAGCCGGCGAGTTCATGGATCGGATGAAAAAGGAATACGACCGTTTCTGGACAGCGGAAAGGAGAAACCGGGCCGCCACTCTGAACCTTTCCATCGCCGAGGTCGTCACGCTAGCCTCCATCGTGGAGAAGGAAAGTAACCGGAACGATGAAAAGCCGTTGATCGCAGGGGTTTATCTGAACCGGTTGCGCATCAACATGCCGCTGCAGGCCGATCCGACGATCGTATTTGCCTGGAATGACAGGCGGATCAAACGGGTTTACAAATCGCACACCGAGATCGATTCGCCCTACAATACGTACCGCCTCACCGGCCTTCCCCCCGGGCCCATCTGTCTGCCTTCCGTGTCGTCGGTTGATGCCGTCCTGCATGCCCGGCACCACTCCTATCTTTATTTCTGTGCCCGTGAAGATTTCAGCGGCTATCATAACTTTGCCGCCGACCCGGAACGCCACCGACAAAACGCAAGGCGGTACCAGCAGGCGCTGAACAAACTGAACATCCGGTGAACTGCTGTAATTCGCTTCGTGTATGCGGGTTAGCTATTGCATTGGCAATAAGCATGTTACTTGCACGACACTGCAGCGCCCAGGAACCCGCGAGAAGGCCGGACAGCCTGCATGTAAAGAGGCTTACAGCCGTGGTGGTCACCGAAGGGACCCTGTACCTCTCATCCCTGGCGGGGCTCTACTATGCATGGTACCGCGATTACCCGCAATCCTCCTTTCATCTTTTCAATGATACCCGGGAATGGATGCAGGTCGATAAATGCGGTCATGGCATCAGTGCCTATTACATCAGCCGTATAGGGTATTCCGGATACAGGTGGTCGGGGTTATCGGAAAACCGTTCGGCCTGGTTGGGCGGGTTGCTGGGCTTTGCGTACCTCCTGAACATCGAAATCCTGGACGGCTTCTCTGCGGGATGGGGATTTTCGGTCGGTGACCTGACTGCCAACACCCTTGGGTGCCTTGCTTTTACGGGCCAGCAACTGGCATGGCATGAACAGCGGATCGTGCTGAAATACTCCTTTCACCCGACCGGGTACGCCGGCTACCGGTCCGACCTGTTGGGGAAGAACCTGATCCAGGAGATGGTGAAAGACTACAATGGGCACTCCTACTGGCTTTCGGCCAATATCGCATCCTTCCTGCCCCGGGGGGCGAAATTCCCAAAATGGCTGAATGTCGCCTTCGGGTACGGTGCGGAAGGAATGACCGGCGCCATGGAAAACCCCGCATCCGTAAACGGCACTGCCCTTCCCGCCTTTACCCGGTACAGACAGTTCTACCTTTCCCTGGACGCCGACCTCACGCGCATTCCCGTACATTCAAAGCTGATCAAGGGGATCTTCACGGTAATCGGGTTTATAAAACTTCCGGCTCCTGCTCTCGAATATAATTCGCGCGGACAATTTCGATTCCACCCGTTTTATTTCTGAAAAATAGCTGTATTTTTACTCTTTCATTTCGCATGGAAAATCAGACTGGATATGACGGTTCCGGACACGGGGCAGGCTTCCGGCAGGAACCGGCTCCCATCAACTTGCCCAATGCCAATACCGTGCTGATCCTGGGGATCCTTTCGATCCTGTTCTGCTGGTGGCATTTTGTTTCGGTGGCAGGGATGGCCATGGGAGTAGTGGCGCTTATACTCGCCCACAAGGAATTCAGGGTATACAACGCCAACCCGGCCGCCTATACCGTAAGTTCGCTCAACAATGTCAGGACCGGCCGGACCTGCGCCATCATCGGTCTGGGCATCTCGATCCTGGTTTTCACCTTCGTGATGCTTTTACTTTTCGGCCTGCTCGTATCGCTTCCCTTCTGGGGCATGAATCCATAATCATGAAAATCCTTCCCGTTCCACTCATCCGGGAGGCGGATGCCTTCACGATCGCCAATGAGCCGATATCCGATATCGACCTGATGGAGCGGGCTGCCGGTACCTGTTTCGAATGGCTGCGTGAACGTTTTACCACCGATCATCCATTCAAGGTTTTTTGCGGTCCGGGGAATAACGGAGGCGATGGTCTGGCCATTTCGCGCATGCTGGCAGGCGAAGGATACCGGGTTGAGGTTTTTACCCTGGCGCCTGAGCAAAAGATGTCGGAGAGTTGCCGGACAAATTATCAGCGGATGCGGGCATGCAGGCATGCAGGCATGCTGGAATTAACAGAAGGGAAAGCGTTCCCTTTGCTGAAACCATCTGATATTGTAATCGATGTGATATTCGGGAACGGGCTGACCCGTCCCCCGTCAGGACTATCGGCCGCGGTGATTGATCATATCAACAGCAGCCGCACTACTGTCGTGTCGATCGATGTTGCCTCGGGCATGTACACCGACGGGCACACACCGAATCGCCCGGACCATCCCGTGATCCGGGCTTCATTCACCCTCACCTTCGCTCCTCCCAAACTGGCATTTCTTTTTTCTGAGAACGACTCATTCGTTGGTGACTGGCACCTGCTCGACATCGGGCTGGATGCGAAATTTCTTGAAAACGCCGAAACGAAGAACTTTTTGCTGACCCGGGATGACGTTGCTCCATTGCTCCGAAAGCGCAATAAATTCGACCACAAGGGCCGGTTTGGCCATGCGCTGCTGTTAGCCGGATCGGCAGGAAAAATGGGTGCAGCCGTTTTGGCTGCCCGTGCATGCCTGCGGTCGGGTGCCGGGCTG
>DAONFN010000059.1:0-11470 GCA_035403625.1 Bacteroidales bacterium | reverse complement strand
GTCAACGGCGCTCTGGATCGCCGCCATCCCCGAGGCCGTAGCCAGGCAGGAGGTCTCCGCTTCGGAACCATACCCTTCGAGCAGGGCCAGCACCCCTTCGAGGTAGTACATGCTGGGATTGGCAATGCGGGAGTAGCACCAGGTAGGGATCTTGTACCCCAGGGCCGCCTCCATCTCATCCGAATCGCGGTACGCCTGCGAGGTGGACATATAGATCGGTTCAATCACCGAGCCCTGGTTGAAATCGAGGGCTTCCTGCATCGAGTAGAGCCCGTGAGCAGCAATCGTGTCGAATCGGCAGCTTCTCATTTCTGCCACGAGGTTCCTGTGCCATTGCAGGGCCTTTTCAGCTTCCTGCAGGTAGCGTTCCATTCGGGAGAGGGGCATGGGATTTAGGATTTACGATGTATTTTACACTTCACATTTCACCGTTGGCATTTCACCGTTGGCATTTCATGTTTGACATACTTCGGCATTAAACGTCTTTTTCTTTCCGGTTCAGATGGGCAGGATGAGTTCAAAAAAGGAACGGGTAACAGAAGATCATGTATCAAAAATAAGAATATTTCATCCGTGCAAGCAGATATTTCTTTGTTACTTTGCCATAATAATGCCGGACTACCGGCGTAAATATGCCACCCTTACCATGAAAAGAAATTTGTCCATTAAACTTGCCATCCTGCTGACATTCACTGTCCTGACCCTTCCTTTGCCGGGGCTGTCACAGGGAAATCAAAGTCTGAAAAAACTGAAGGGTTACTGGATTGGTTCCCTGAAAGTACAGATGACCCAGCTTCGTCTTGTCATGAATGTGAACGCCGGAGAAAGGGACACACTGATCGTCACCTTTGACAGTCCGGACCAGGGGATCCTGGATCTGCCGACCGACCGGGCGGCCATGTACGGCGATTCGCTGGATGTATCGGCCCAGGGCATCGGCGGTTATCTTTGCGGGCGCATCAACAAGGCGCTCGACACCCTGCACGGGACCTGGAAACAGGGTGGAATGTCGTTCCCCATTCTCATGGTCAGGCAGGGAAAAAAGGCCACCCTGAACCGTCCTCAGGAACCGAAACCTCCCTTTCCCTACGACACGGAAGAGATCACCTTTCGCAATCCTGCCGGGGGTTTTGATCTTTCGGGCACGCTGACACTCCCCAACCGCACCGGCCGGTTTCCGGCCGTGATCCTGGTGACCGGATCCGGACCCCAGAACCGTGACGAAGAGTTACTGGGTCACAAGCCATTCCTGGTCCTGGCCGATTATCTGACCCGGCTCGGTTATGCCGTGTTCCGCTACGACGACCGGGGCATCGGAAAATCGAAAGGAGTATTCGGTACGGCTACCACACCTGATTTTGCCACCGATGCCGAAGCTGCCCTCGATATGCTCCGGAAACGCCCCGGGATCGACACTACGAAACTCGGGATTGCCGGCCACAGCGAGGGTGCACTCGTAGCCACGATCGTTGCCTCCCGCCGCCCGGAGATAAAATTCGTCATCCTGCTGGCAGGTCCGGGCACCACCGGAGAAGAGATCCTGTTGCGGCAATCGGAACTCATCAACCGGGCGGAAGGAACCTCCGATGCTGCCATCGCGCTCACCAACAAGCTGAATCGCGACTGTTACCTGGCTCTGAAGAAGAACCAGGACAACGACCAGGCAGGCCGGAAGATCCGGTCCCTGATGAAGGCTTACGACAAGGCCCGGGCTTCGGATACCAGTTACCACTCCATGACGGAGGATATGCTCAACGCCCAGGTGGCGACCCTCACCTCGCCCTGGTTCAGGACCTTCCTTTCCTTCGATCCCCAGCCTTACCTGTCGCAAATCAAATGTCCGCTGCTGGCACTCGGCGGGAGCCTCGATCTCCAGGTTCCCGCAAAGGAAAATCTTGATGCGATCGAACGGGCCATGATCTTCGGGGGAAACTCTTCCTATACCGTGAAAGAGCTTCCCGGGCTCAACCATCTCTTTCAGACCGCAAAAACGGGCAGCCCGGTGGAGTATGCCACCATTGAAGAGACCTTCTCTCCCGAAGCCATGGGAGATATTTACAAGTGGTTGCAGGAAATTACGAAGTGACCGGTAAAAAGAGACGGGTGACCGGCAACGGATTTTCCCGTTACGTGTCACCCGTCATCTGTTTCGTATTCCCTGTTACTTCACAACATTCATCTTCCTCGATTCCAGCACCTGGTTCCCGGCAGTGAGGCGATACAGGTAAAGGCCGCTGCCAAGGTTTGAAGTGGAGATCCGGACCCGGGTATCTCCGGTGCTTACGGGCACCGAAAGCAGGCACCTGCCGGTCATGTCAACCACCTGGATCATCATGTCCCGGTCGATTGAATTCAGCATGATGGTCGTCTCGTTCCCGGCGGGGTTTGGATAGTTGGAACCCAGGTGTCCCGCTGTACGACAGGGGTTTTCACCCGTACCCATCCCTTCCATGAACCAGTTATAAGTACGCGTCAGGATATCGTTGCGGATGGCATCGCTCTGGACCATTTCAAGTCCGACACCGAAGTATACCACCTTGGCCTGGCCTTTGGTTGACTTCACCGCAGCGGTCTTCGTAAAGGTGGTATTGTAGTAAAAGGTAGCCGTAGCATCCTGGACCGGGGCGATCTGGTCGGGATACATATTTCCGCCATAGACATCGACCACATTGGAGGTGGCCGTAGTACCGTAAACGGGATCCGCCGGCTCGGCAACCAATTTGTTATTGGTACTGCTTCCATCGCCCACATAGCTTGCCTTCAGGTAGTTGGTGTATAAATTCTTGGAAATTACTGTTCCATGATTTCCGGCGGCGCCGCTCATGATATCCCAGCCTACATCCTGGCCGGCCACGAAGAGATTCTTTCCGTTGTCGACAAAAGCCATGCAGGCGGTTGCCTCCGGATCGGTGAAGGCAGGGAATGTCCAGGCACAGTTATAGAAGATATTAAGGATCTCCGTGAGGATCCCGGCCGTCTTTGCCCGTACGAAATCATTCGACTTCAGCACAGCCAGGTGCGTGCAACCGGCAGCGGTCAGCCCGTTGATGTATGCATCCTGGTGCAGGGTCGCGTTATTATCTCCGGCGGCATTGACCAGGAGCGTGTGTACATTGGAGATCACATTCACCGTGATGTATTTGGCCGGCGCATTCGGATTCCCGACGGAGGTCATTTCAAGGGTAAACGCCGCAAATCCAGCCGAATCACCCGGGGTGACGTGAAGGGTCAGCGGGGTTGGGGTACCTTTGGTCAGGTCAACATCGGTACTATCGGCGATCCCGGTCTGCCCGGCGATGTCAAACGCGGCACTCCAGCCGCCCGGTGCGTTGGGAAGAACCTTGATCCTGAAAGGATGACTGCCGGAGATATTGCTGTTGACATTGAGGCTGAAGTCAACCGGAACGGAAGGCTGACCCAGTTTCATCAGGCTGTCGGTCGAGGAAAAATCACCCACATACAGGTTGGTTCCATCGATCGCAGGAACCTTGTCGCCGGTCAGGATTTCCTGGTGCGATTCGGTTACAAACACCACCACTTCGCAATTGCGGATCACACAGGGAACGTTGTTGTAATCAGCCGGGATGGTATAGTTATAGGTGCGTTCGACCAGGGTGCCCGAGGTCGTGGTGGTTACCTCATCGCCCCATTG
This sequence comes from Bacteroidales bacterium, assembly GCA_035403625.1. GTDB lineage: Bacteria > Bacteroidota > Bacteroidia > Bacteroidales > FEN-979 > CAIVAT01. The sequence goes on along the minus strand of DAONFN010000059.1, from coordinate 7,818 downwards.
TCCGGTAATCAGGTAACGAAGCATATCCATATGTACGTAATTGTTGCCCATTCCTCCACCCGTCTGGGGACCGATGATATGGTTCTGGATCAGCGCCACATTGATATAATTGCTCGAAACCGCGCTATTTGCGGTATAGTAAAGCTCCACATGAACGGTCAGTTGCCGTGTGTTGGTATCGCAGGTGGTCTCAACGCCCACATTGACCGGCGAGGGTTGCTGGAGGATGATCTCCGAATTCGCGGTCCAGTCGCCCCGGTTCAGGGCAGTCACGCCCCCTGTAAATACATGGCGGTTCACCGTACCTGAGGGATAACCTGAAAGCCCGGTCTGTCCGGCCAGCGGGTCACCGAAAGGGGTGCGAAAGTCGGGTTCACCGGTGCTGGGAGATGCGTAGCTTCCCTGGTGGACGGCAATCGCTGCGGACCGGCCGGGATGGTTGGCCAGGATCGAAGCGGCAATGGCATGGCCTTCCGGACAATACTGGCAATGGATACCGGTGTACTCCTCCAGCACCACATTTTTATTCAGCGGCTGGTTGGTTGTCAGGGTCTGTGCCTGTAAGGCGATCATCCCTGCAAAAAGAAAAACAAAAAGGGTAAAAAGTTTCTTCATGAGATCGGGTTTTGTGTTTAACATCCTGTCAGACAAAAGTAGAAAATAAATCGTTACGGGGATTTGTCCTATCTTTGCGGAAAGGTTAGCAACAACGTATGGATAACACGCTGGATGCCATTTCCCCGATCGACGGGAGGTACCGGAAATCGGCCGGGCCCCTGTCCGGCCATTTTTCGGAAGCCGCCATCATTCGCTACCGGGTGCTGGTGGAAGTCGAATATTTCATTGCCTTGTGCCGGATTCCCCTGCCTCCGCTCAAGGAATTCGACCGGAAGTTCTTTCCGAAACTTCGGGCGTTATACAACCGGTTCGAAGCTTCCGATGCCCTCCGTGTCAAGGAGATCGAAGCCACCACGAACCATGATGTCAAGGCGATCGAGTACTTTCTGAAGGAGCAGTTCAGCCGGCTGGGGCTCGATCGGTATGCTGAATTCATCCATTTCGGGCTGACCTCGCAGGACATCAACAACACCGCCTTTCCCCTGGCTGTGAGGGATGCCTGGAACGACGTGATGGAACCCGCCCTGGAGACGGTTTACGGTGACCTGCTGGCCCTGGCCCGCAAATGGAACCATGTGCCGATGCTGGCACGCACCCACGGACAGCCTGCCTCCCCTACCACCGTTGGCAAGGAGCTGTATGTCTTCGTGGAACGACTCGGCATGCAGCTGGCGCTGATCGAAACCATCCCATTCTCGGCAAAATTCGGGGGGGCGACCGGCAATTTCAATGCCCACCATGCTGCCTATCCCGGGATCGACTGGGTATCGTTCGCCAATACATTCATCAACGGGACATTGGGGCTCGAGCGGTGCCAAACCACCACCCAGATCGAACATTACGATAACCTGGCTGCGCTTTTCGATAACCTGCGGCGCATCAACACCATCCTCATCGACCTTGACCGGGATCTGTGGACCTACATATCGATGGATTACTTCAAGCAAAAGGTAAAATCGACTGAAACTGGCTCTTCCACCATGCCTCACAAGGTCAACCCGATCGATTTCGAAAATTCGGAGGGCAACCTGGGGATGGCAAACGCTCTCTTCGGGCACCTCTCAGCGAAGCTGCCTATCTCGCGACTGCAGCGAGACCTGACCGATTCGACCGTTATCCGGAACATCGGCGTCCCGATGGCTCATTCGCTGGTGGCTTATAAATCGTTGTTGCGGGGACTTGACAAACTCATCCTCCATGAGGCGAGGCTGAAAGAAGACCTCAACGCCAACTGGGCCGTGGTTTCGGAAGCCGTGCAAACCATCCTCCGCCGCGAAAACTATCCCGAACCTTACGAGGCGCTGAAGGCATTGACCCGGGGCCGGGAGATCACCCGTGAATCGCTGCACGCCTTCATCGACGGATTGAAAATCACCAGGAAGGTCAAAACGGAACTCAAAACGATCACCCCGGAGAATTACCTCGGGATCATCGCCGACATCTGATGTTGATACCCCCTGCCACCCGCCAGATAACCGGTTACATCCGCCGCACCTGGAACGACTCCCCGCTGGTGATCATCCTCCTGCTGGCAGCCCTGTTCCGCTTGCTTGCCGCCTTCTTTGCTCGTGGCTGGGGAATGCTCGACGACCACTACCTCATCATCGAAGCCTCCCAGTCGTGGGTGTTTGGCCATGATTACAACCGGTGGCTGCCCTCCACCCCCGGAAATACCGGTCCCAGCGGTCATAATTTCTTCTACCCCGGCTTCCACTTCCTCCTGTTTACCCTGATGAAGTGGGTGCACCTCAACGATCCACAGCTTAAGATGCTGATCGTAAGGCTGATCCATGCCTGTTTTTCCATGATCACCGTATGGCTGGGATACCGCATCACCGAAACGCTGGAAGGGAAAAAACCGGCCCGGCTGGCCGGCATTCTCCTGGCCCTCGTGTTCTTTCTTCCCTGGACCTCTGTCAGGAACCTGGCCGAATCGACCTGCATTCCTTTCGTGATGCTGGCTTTCTGGCAGGTGATCCGCCCCGGAGGATCCCTGAGGCCGGGTATCCGCTGGCTCCTGGCGGGGGTTTTCTTCGGGCTGGCGGCCGACCTGCGATACCAGCTCATGATTTACCCGGCGGGTGTGGCGCTTGTCATGTTGTTCCGCCAAAGCTGGAAAGAGACCCTCTTCCTGGTGCTGGGCGTTTTCCTCTCCTTCTTTGTGGTCCAGGCCCTGATCGACTTCTTTATCTGGGGTTACCCTTTTGCCGAGATGCGAGGCTACATCGGCGTCAACATCACCGATCGCAACTCCTATTTCAACCTTCCGTGGTACAACTACTTCCTGACGGTGGGCGGGTTGCTGATCCCGCCGGTCAGCCTGCTTCTTTTTTACGGATTTCTGCGGGGATGGAAAGATCATCTTCTGATTTTCATTCCGGCCGCCCTGTTCTTCCTCTTCCATTCCGCCTTTCCCAATAAACAGGAACGGTTTATCCTTCCCTTCATTCCCCTTTTCATCCTGCTGGGATCGGCCGGGTACTACCGGTATATCACCCCTTCGGGTTTATGGCTCAAGCACCGGAAACTGTTTCGCGGAGGCTGGGTGTTCTTCTGGATAGTAAACACCATCCTTCTCACCGGGCTCACGTTCATGTATTCCAAACGTGCGCAGGTGGAATCGATGTATTACCTGAGCCGTTACCCGTATGTCAGCATGTTTGTGATCGTGGATGAGAAAGAAGGGGTCCCGCTTGCCCCTCTTTTTTATACAGGGAAATGGCCGGAATACCCCGAGAAATTCCCTACCGACACCACGGTATTCCAGCGGGTGGAAGTCCTTGCGGCCGGCCCGCGGCTGTACCATCCACAGTTTTTCCTGTTCACGGGCGACCGCGGGCTTGCGGGCCGGGTGGTACGTGCGCGCAAGAGTTTCCCTCTGCTGGTGTATGAAACCTCCATTGAACCGGGATTTGTCGACAAATTGATGCACCGCCTGAACCCGGTCAACAAGGCCAACAGGATCTATATCTATCGCAACCGCGAATTTTACAAAACCAGTATCCGATGACCGTTACCGGAGCTCAAGGTTTCTTCCCTGAAAAGAATATGCACCTTATCCAGTGAGATGAAGAAGGACGTCATGATCTATTTCACCGGGAAGATGGTCCCGGCCGTGGTCAACCTCCTGATCATCATCCTGGCGGTGAGATTTCTCGGCGAGGCAGAGTACGGAAAATTCGCCCTCGTTTTTTATGCCGTCATGCTCACCAGTACGCTGACCATAGGCTGGATCCAGCAGGGAATTCTCCGCTTCCTTAGTTCAGCGGGACCGGAAGAGGCGGTGGCGGTGAACCGGTTTTACCTGCTCACCCTGTTCAGCACGGCTGTGGGAATGATCATGGTGACGATTACCTGCCTGGTTTATTTTCACCTTTCCTGGACCCGCACCCTGGTGGCCGCAGCCTTCATCCTTCTTTACAACATATTCCAGTTTCACCTCACCCTCAACCAGACCAGGCTGAGGTCGTTCCGGTACGCCCTGCTCGAAGGATCTTATAACCTCTTCTATATCGGGCTGTTCCTGGTCTTGGTGCTGATCTTCGGCCGGAAAGGATTCATGGTTCTTTTTGTGGCTATGACCGCAGGCCTGTTGGCGACCGAATCGGTACGGGTTGTCCTGATGCCGGGCGCCCGGGCGGGGATTGACAGGCACCTGCTTTCTTTCGACCGTGAATTTGCGCTGAAAGTGTTCGGTTTTGGCTTTCCGATCATGATCTGGCTTTTCCTTGCCCTGTTCATGTCCATGGGCGACCGCTTCATTATCAAGGAGTTTGCCACTTACCAGGAAGTTGGGACCTACACGGCTGTCAAAGATTTCATCATCAAGATCGCCACTTTTTCCACTGTCCCGGTCTTGCTTGCCTTTCATCCTGCCATTATCGGTAAATGGAATGCGGGCGAGAAGCGGGCGGCCATGAAACTGATCCGGAAAGGATTGATCTATTGCCTGCTGATTGCCGTGATCATCATCGCAGGGTTCCTTCTCCTCCATCCCTTTTTCTACCACCAGGTCCTCCATATTTCACCGGTACGGCCCCTGCTGGTATCGGCCTCGCTGGTCCTTTCGGCTTTCCTGTGGCAGGCCGCCATGCTGCTTCACAAACCCCTTGAACTTCTCCTGAAACCGAACCTGATGTTGGCAGCGATTCTCGTCGCGCTCACGGTAAACCTGGGCGCCAACCTGGTGTTCGTCCCCCGGTTCGGCTATCCCGCAGCCGCCGTCATCGCCCTGGTTTCGGTAGTGGTGTACATCGCGGTGGTCGTTGTCATGGTCATCCGGTTCCACCGGCAGGGACTTTTCAAGTAAACGAGCATCCATGCACACGACCCGCAACAGAGGAATCCATCATCTCACCGCCAAGGGAAAAGAAACCACAATTTTCAGGTCAACGTATTAACCCTCCGCTATGAGCCAGAAGATCCACCGGGAAATTCACTTTGCATCCAGCCTGTTGATAGCCGCTGCAATTCCCTTGTTTCCCAGGGTGTTACCCCTGTCCGTCCTCCTGATGGGCCTGAACTGGCTGGTCAGCGGGATCTACCTGACCACCTTTCCCCGGTTGCTTCGTGCGGGTTGGCGAATCAGGACCCTGGGCTTTGCCGGGTTATATCTGCTCTACCTGCTGGGAATGGCATGGTCGGAAAACCAGGACTACGGCTGGTTCGATCTGGAGATCAAGTTATCGTTACTGATCTTTCCATTGATCTTTGCCACCTCCGACCCCGGTGTATTCCATGCGCGCAGGGTGAAAATTCTACTGTTTACCTTCCTTGGAGCCTGTGTGGCAGGATCACTCCTGTTTCTTGGAAGGGCCTGGACGATCTCGCGGCAGGGAACGGTCGACGCCTTCTATTACAGCCAGTTAAGCTGGTATTTCCATGCCTCTTATCTTTCCATGTACTATACATTCGGAACAGGCCTGGCACTGGCTTACCTGGCCCGAGGATTCAACCGGCTCCCGCGCCTGCAACTCGCGGGGCTGGCAATGCTGGCACTTTTTCTGGAGGCCATGATCTTTCTGCTGAGTTCCAAGGCCGGATTGCTGACCCTTTTCCTCACGGAGATCCTTTTCCTGGTGATCCTGCTGGTGAATAAAGTCAAAATCTGGAAAGTACTGGCTGCCGCCTGCGTTCTTGCCGGGGTCGGAATGGTGTATTCGCAGGCATTCCCTTTTGCTTTCAACCGGATCTCACGCGCACGGCAGGTGATCACCTCCGCCGAAGCGCGGACCAGCGGGCCGGAGGACGGAACTGCGGTCAGGATGGATATCTGGCGGATTTCCGCGGGGCTGATCCGGCAGCATCCCTGGATCGGGACGGGCACGGGCGATGTCAAGGACGTACTGATGGAGTCGTACCGGCAAAACAACCAGGCTCCCTTGTCCAGGAAGCAACTCAATGCCCACAACCAGTACCTGCAAACCTTCCTGGCCCTGGGTTTGCCCGGGATCCTGGTGTTACTGGCCACCCTGGGAATACCGGCTTACGGTTCCTTTCGCCGGAGGCATTACCTGCTGTTCCTGCTGATGCTCGTGGTGGCGGTCAACCTCACGGCCGAATCGATGTTCGAAACCCAGGCGGGCGTGTTATTCTATGCCTTTTTCAATGCGCTGCTATTCAGCATGTATGCGCAGGATCCACCCGGCGACCCGCTCCCGGTCGGATTCAGTCAGGGCTGATCCTGACGGCAAACTGATCCCGTTGGCAAAGAGGTGCTCGCCGTTCCCGTTCAGGTATCGCGGATAATCCCTGAAAACTTCCTGCATGTGCATCGGCTTCATCAGCGGGCGGGCATCGATATGATCCTCCGCAAGCGCCCGGAGGATGGCCTCAGGCGTAATCCCTGCCTCTTTGCTATTGACCGTCAGGCAGGTAAGCCAGAAGTTGGAGAAATAATCCGCATCCGGTTCAGCTTGCCATTCCAGTCCGGGGATTTCTTTCAACAGTTCCTGGTAATGCTGCCGGATGATCCGGTGCGCGGTAACCCGTTCGCCGAGCACTTCCAGTTGCCCCCTTCCGATCCCGGCCAGCACATTGCTCATGCGGTAGTTATAGCCGAGCCGGTGATGCTCGAAGTGCAGCGTTTTTTCCTTGGCCTGCGAGGCGAGGAAGCGGGCCTTTTCGGCCATCTCCGGGCCGGGAGAGACCAGCGCACCGCCCCCCGAAGTGGTGATGATCTTGTTGCCGTTGAACGAGAGCGCAGCCAGTTGGCCGAATGTCCCGCAAGGCTTTCCCTTGTATTTACTCCCAAGGGCCTCGGCAGCGTCTTCCACGACCGGAATGCCGTGTTTTTCCGCCACAGCCGATATCGCAGCCAGGTTGGCCGGCATGCCGTAGATGTCGGCCACGATGATCGCCGCCGGTTTTTTCCCCCGCTTCAGGCGGTCCATGATGGCCTCCTCCAGAAGCATGGGATCCATATTCCAGGTATCCATCTCACTGTCAACGAATACCGGGACAGCTCCCTGGTACAGTATCGGGTTGACGGTACCGGTAAAGGTGAAATCGGAAGCCAGCACTTCATCGCCGGGTTTTACGCCGAGCAGGATCAGGGCCAGGTGGATGGCAGCGGTGCCCGAAGCCACTGCTGCCACGGAATGACCTGACATGCAGCGGGAAAGCTCCGATTCAAATCCATCGACATTCGGTCCGAGCGGGGCGATCCAATTCGACTCAAAGGCTTCACGGACATATTTCTCCTCCCGGCCGCTCATGTGGGGGGGATGGAGCCAGATTTTAGTACTCATCGCAAGGTTTTCGTAACACAGTGTGGATCATTATCTTTATGTCACCGGTAAACGATTGCCGTTCCCGGTACCGGAGATTGATGCGGACCTTATCGGGCCAGATGACCCGGTCGTTGTATTCAGCCGGATCGTCAACACCCGCCAGTATTTCTTCCTCATTCAGGTATTTCAGGGAGGCGGGTCCGGTAATCCCGGGCCGGAGTTCCAGGATCCGCCGGTCTTCCCCTTCGAGGCGGTCGGCATACCCGGGGACATCGGGCCTGGGGCCGACGAAACTCATATCGCCCGTCAGTACATTGATCAGCTCAGGCAGTTCATCGATCTTCCATTTCCTCAGCATGGCGCCGAGAGAGGTGATGCGATGATCGTCGGCCGCGGTCACCGTATTGTTGTCAACGTTCACCCGCATGGTACGGAACTTAATGATCGTGAACAGCCTGCCGTTCCTGCC
>DAONFN010000058.1:7098-11551 GCA_035403625.1 Bacteroidales bacterium | reverse complement strand
CGGAATCGCTGAAGGAGATGCAGTCGCAGCTCCATGAGGAGATCGAATTCCATAAGTTCCTCCAGTTCCTGTTCTTCCGGCAGTGGCAGGCGGTGAAAGATTACGCGCATCAGCACCATGTCCGGATCATCGGTGATATCCCCCTGTATGTAGCCTTGGACAGCGCCGATGCCTGGTCGAACCCGGAGATCTTCGAATTCGACGACCAGCGCAACCCCATCCGGGTAGGAGGCGTGCCACCCGATTATTTCAGCGAAACGGGCCAGTTGTGGGGCAACCCGCTCTTCCGCTGGGATGTGCTGAAAGAGACCGGCTACCGCTGGTGGATCGAGCGCATCCGTACCAACCTCTTCCTTTATGATGTGATCCGGATCGACCACTTCCGGGGTTTTGCAGCCTATTGGGCGGTGCCCTACGGTGAAACGACCGCCATCCATGGGTCCTGGATCCCCTGTCCGGGAAAGGATTTCTTCGAGGCGATGAAAGCCGAGTTTGGCGATCTGCCAATCATTGCGGAAGATCTGGGCGTGATCACTCCCGACGTGGAGGAGCTTCGCGACGGTTTCGGGTTGCCGGGGATGAAGATCCTGCAGTTCGCCTTCGACTCGTCGGAAGCCAACGATTATCTCCCGCACAACTACGTGAAAAACTGTATCGTATATACCGGCACCCACGACAACGACACCGTGGCGGGATGGTTTGCTGCCGCTTCGCACGACGACCGGAATTATGTCAGGGAGTACCTGAACGCGGGGGAGCACGATATCCATTGGGCCTTCATCAGGCTGGCGTGGGCTTCGGTCGCTTACACGGCTATCGTTCCCATGCAGGACCTGCTCGGACTGGGTACCCGTGCGCGCATGAACCTGCCGGGAACGACGGTTGACAACTGGCAATGGCGGGCTAAGGCCGGCGATTTCACGCCGGAATTATCGCTCAGGCTGGCGAGACTCACTGATCTGTTTGGAAGAACCTCCAGGAAATAACGTAAAAACGCTTAACCGCAGAGGGCCGCTGAGCAGGCGCAGAGAGCCGCTGAGCAGAAACAGAGGGCCGCTGAGAAAAAATAGAAGAAAGATCCCAGTGAACCACTTCCTATGACGGAAAATGAAATTACCGAGATCATTATAGGGTCTGCCATCAAGGTCCATAAAAATCTGGGACCCGGATTATTGGAATCGGCATATGAGGAATGTTTATTTTTTGAATTGAATAAAACGAATCTCCCTGTGGAAAGGCAGAAACCTCTTCCGCTGGTGTATGAAGAGGTAAAACTTGATTGCGGATACAGGATTGACCTGATCATTGGGAACAAAGTAATCGTTGAAATTAAATCTGTGGAAGCACTGAATGATGTTCATCTAGCGCAGATTCTGACTTACCTTCGACTTTCCAAATGCAAGGTAGGTTTGCTAATCAACTTCAACGTCGTTAAACTGACCAATGGGATAAAACGTGTGGTAAATAATTATTAATTTTAATCTCAGCGGCCCTCAGCGCCTGCTCTGCGGCCTCTGCGGTTATCATTGATCAACAACGAATCAGAAATAATGAAAATAATCAAAGTACTGTTCCTCTTCCTTTTTCATATCCCGTGGCTGTTATATTCACAGGAAATCAGCCTGGATCGCGTAGAACCGCCCTCCTGGTGGACCGGATTCAAGCATCCGGAACTGCAATTGATGGTCCATGGGAAGAACATTGGGACCACCACGGTTGCCCTGAACTACCCGGGCCTGACGGTCAGGAAAGTACACAAGGTTGCCAACCCGAATTACCTGTTTGTGGACCTTACCCTGGCCCCTTCCATGCGCCCCGGAAAGGCTTCCCTTCGCTTTTCATCCGGAGGGAAGGAGGTGGCAAGCTATACCTATGAGTTCCGTCCGCGGGAAAAGGGATCCGCACAACGTCCGAGTTTTTCGTCACACGATGTCATCTACCTGGTGACTCCCGACCGGTTCGCCAACGGAGATAAGACCAACGACAACATCCCCGGAATGGCGGAGAGCGCCAACCGCAGCAATAAAGACGGACGGCATGGCGGCGATCTGAAAGGGCTGACGGATCACCTGGATTACATCCAGGATCTCGGGGCCACCGCCCTGTGGGTCAACCCGCTCCTCGAGAACGACCAGGCCCGGTATTCGTACCATGGCTACTCCACCACCGATTATTACCGGATCGATCCGCGGTTTGGTTCCAACGCCGATTACCTGAAACTGAGTGACGAGGTGCACCGCCGGGGGATGAAGCTCATCATGGACATGATCTTCAACCATTGCGGAAGCGGGCACTGGTGGATGAAGGACCTGCCGACCCCCGACTGGATCAACCAGTGGCCCACCTTCACCCGGACCAACTACCGCGCCAGCACCTTTACCGATCCCTATGCATCGCAGTCGGACAGCAACCTGTTTGTCAGGGGATGGTTTGACAGCACCATGCCCGACCTGAACCAGGCCAATCCCTTTCTGAGCAACTACCTGATCCAGAACAGCATCTGGTGGATTGAGTGGGCGGGGCTGGACGGTATCCGCCAGGACACTCACCCCTACCCTTTCAAGGAGATGATGGCTGCCTGGGGAAAACGCCTGCTTGAGGAATATCCCAATTTCAACATCGTAGGCGAATGCTGGCTCAATTACCCGGCATCCGTGGCTTACTGGCAGAAGGACAAGTGCAACAAGGACGGGTACAACTCCTGGCTCCCGTCGGTATTCGATTTTCCCCTGTATGATGCGCTGAACATGGCCTTCCGGGAAAAGGAGGCGTGGAACAACGGGATCATCCGCCTTTACGACATTCTTGCCCAAGACTTTAACTATCCCGACCCGAACCATATCGTCACCTTTGCCGACAACCACGATGTGAACCGTTACCTCGACATGCAGGACTACGACGTGAGGCACCTCAAGATGGCGATGGCTTTTCTGCTGACGACCCGCGGAATCCCGCAAGTGTACTACGGCACCGAGATCCTGCTCACCCAGGGCGCCGACAAGGAAGGAGACGGCAATAAGCGAAGGGATTTCCCGGGAGGATGGCCGGGTGACAGCCGGAATGCATTCACCCCGGAAGGCCGGTTGCCGGCTGAAGCCGATATGTTCAACTACCTTCGCACACTGATGCACTGGCGCGATGCCCACGAGGTGATCCATACCGGAAAGACCCGTCATTTCATCCCCGCCGACGGGGTGTACGTCTATTTCAGGTACAACGAGAAAGAGACCGTGATGGTGGTGCTCAACAATAACGAAACGGAAAAGTCGATTCCCACGGCACGATATAACGAATTCCTGAAGAAGTTCACCTCCGGCACCGACGTCATCAGCGGCTCGGTAATCAACGATCTTTCGACACTGACCGTTCCGGGAAAGGGGGTGTTGGTGGTGGAGTTGAAGTGACTGAGTGATTGAGTGGTCGAGCGGTTGAGCGGTTGAGTGACTGAGTGGTCGAGCGGTTGAGCGGTTGAGTGACTGAGTGGTCGAGCGGTTGAGTGATTGAGTAACAGAGCAAATAAATCGTACATCCAACATCGTACATCGTAAATCGTAAATCATAACCTATGTTAGCCATCCAAAAACGCCTCAGCAACATTTTTTATGTGATCCTGGGGTTGCCCAGTACGGCGATGGGGTTTGCCCTGTCGATCCAGATCGCTGTTCTCAGCTGGATCCTCCGCACCCGGTATAACCTTGAAATCGACCAGATCGGCATCGTCTGGGCCGCCGGCCCCATTGCAGGCATCCTCGGGCAACCGCTCATCGGGCTCATCAGCGACAAGGTATGGTTCTGGGGAGGAAGGCGAAGGCCTTTCATCATCATCGGGGGAATTCTGGCCGCGCTGATGATCTTCGCCCTGCCGAACATCGACCGGATCGCCGGTTTCTTCGGTATTGCCAGCATCATGGCGGTTGCCGTGACGGTTGCGCTGACGCTGGATCTTTCGATCAACATCAGCTTCAATCCCACCCGGTCGATCATCGCCGATGTTACACCTGACGGACAACCACGAACCAAGGGTTATACATGGATGCAGTCGATCTCCAACCTGTTCGGGAGCGGTGCCTACCTGATGGGGGCGCTGATCGGGAACTATTTCCTGATCTATGCAGGGGTGATCGTCGTGTTTATCTTTTCCATCGGGCCGTTGTTCCTGATCGAAGAACCCCGCGAACTGTCTGCGACACCGGAGAAAAAGGAAGATGACCTGTCGGAAACGACCGTCACCAGGACCGAATGGGGTGAGTTGTTCAAACTTTATATCGCCCATGGCTTCTCCTGGCTCGGCATCCAGACCATGTTCGTGTATATGTTCGCCTTCCTGGAGCAGCGCCTCCCGGCCACCGCAGGCATGGCGACCGATGACTGGAACCTGAAGCTGGGGCAGATGATCGGCTGGTCGTTCTTCATCCTCAATGCGGTGGGCGCCATCTGGCCGGCCTTCATGCTC
>DAONFN010000058.1:5415-7088 GCA_035403625.1 Bacteroidales bacterium | reverse complement strand
TGGGTTCTGACGCGGCCCAGTTTCTTGGCCTTCATGCTCGAACCGATGGCCAAGAAACTGGGCCGCGTCAGAACCCATGCCATCATGGTGGGCATCATGGCCCTCGGTTATTTCGGCATCGTGACCCTGGCTCACGACACGGTCATGCTGTATGCCATGATGTGTATCCTTACCTTTGGGTGGGCCGCCGTGGTCAGCCTCCCCTTTGCCATCATGTCGGAGAAGGTAGACAAGGTCAGGATGGGATTCTTCATGGGGATCTTCAACCTCTCCGTGGTACTTCCCCAACTGGTCGCCAGCTCGGTGCTGGGTACGGTGATCCGGCATGCCGACGACAAAAGCATTGTCTTTCTCATCAGCGGGATTTCACTGGCCATTTCGGCCGTGCTGTGGCTGTTTGTGAGGGAGAAGAGGAAGGGGTGAGGGATTGAGTGGTTGAGGGATTGAGCGGTTGAGTGATTGAGTGGTCGAGCGGTTGAGCGGTTAAGTGATTGAGTGGTCGAGTGGTCAAGTGATCGAGTGATCGAGTGAAATGAAGAGAATTGTTTTTACGATTGTTGTTTGCCTGACCTTGGTCCTTCCGGCGAGGTCGCAGGAGTTTTCTGCCTTTCTCGGAAAAATCGGGGGATTGCCTGAAAAGGAGCGTCAGCCGGCCACAGAGGCATACCTTGCGTCGCTCCGCGCCATCCCCGTCATCGAACACGATACATTAGTCCATTTCCTTTATCAGGGCGAAGCGAGGCACGTGGCGCTGGCCGGCGACATGACCGGATGGAAAGCGGGTCCCGCGTTCAACAACATCAAAGGGACCCGTTTCTGGTACCTTACCGCACATTATGAACCCGATGCCCGGCTCGATTACAAACTGGTGACCGACACCGCCTGGATCCGGGATCCGCTGAATCCCCGTACCTGTACCAGCGGGTTCGGAGTGAATTCGGAATTACGCATGCCCCGCAACGCCGTTCCGGCTGAGACCGTAATGCACAGCGAAGTTCCGAAAGGAACGCTGTCGGAGCGAATCCTTCCTTCCGCAGCCATGAAGATGGACCGAAAGATCACGGTTTACCTTCCCGCCGGATTCATCCGGGGAACCGGGTCATGGCCCGTGGTTCTGTTTCATGACGGCGTCGATTTTCTGAAGATCTGCCGTGCTCCGACCATCCTCGACAACCTCATCGCCGGTAAACAGATTCGCCCGGTCATTGCCGTTTTCCTGCACCCGGTCGACCGGGACGGTGAGTATTCGGGGCAGTGGCGGATGGCCTATACGCGGTTCGTCGCCCTTGAGCTGATGCCTTACCTGCAATCGGAATTTGGCGTCAGCTTATCTCCTGCCGACCATGCGCTGCTGGGTATCTCCAACGGGGGTAACATTGCTTTACGGATCGGTTTTGAACATCCGGAGATCTTCGGGAAGATCGCCGCGCTGTCGAGCAACGTCACCGATGAAGTCCAGGGAATGGCGCGTTCCGGAAATAAAAGAGACCTGTTCATTTACCTGGATATCGGGAAATATGATATTGACCTGTTGATCGGGATGACCGGCAAGCTTCGGGAAACGTTGAAGAAAAAGAGCTACCGTGTTGACTTCCGGCAATGGAATGAAGGGCATAGCTGGGGAAACTGGCGGGAACACCTGAAGGGGCCGTTGGTGGATTTTTTTGAGTGAT
>DAONFN010000058.1:1553-5315 GCA_035403625.1 Bacteroidales bacterium | reverse complement strand
TTAAAAATATTTTCATCGTTTCACGAACATATTAAAACAGACATAGAATGAATATCAAAAATGTGGCACTTATCCTCGGAGGATTGACTTTCCTCCTGGCAGGATGCAAATCGAACGATGATGTCCCCGTGGCGAAGGACCCCCAGATGCTCAAACTGGCTGCACCGGTGGTCGTGAACCTGGATTCTACCGCTATCATGCTTTCCGACTATCTCCTGCGTCCGAAGGAGATCGATTCCTTCCGGGTCCATCCCGACCTGAAAGCCGAAATCACTCCCGATTCCACCCAGATGATCATCCGCGCGGTCAACCCGGATTTTCCCCGGTTGTCGGAGCTGAAGATCTGGTCGAAGGGATTTCCCTATTCGCTTCTGCTCGAGAAAACCACGAAAATCGGGTACCGTTTCTCCTTTGATCCGGGGAATAAAAAATTCCGCAGGGTTCAGATCAAAGGACAGATGAATGAATGGAACGCATCCGCGGGGTATCTTTTTGAGAAAGACGGGAAATGGGTGATCGATTTCCACCTTTTCCCGGGACGTTACCAGTACAAGCTGATCGTCGACGGCCGGGAGATGAGCGACCCGTCGAACCCCGACTCCGTACCCAACGGACTCGGCGGGTTCAACTCCCTGCTGACGCTGGGAACCCTGAGTTCGCCGAATCTTCCTTCCCTCTACACATTAAAAAACGAGAAAGACCGGATCGTGATCGGGGTGAGGAACAGCATCGACGCGCTGTTCGTCCTGTGGCAGAACCATCTCCTCGACGGCAAATTCTGGAAGCGCGATACGGCGGGGATCACGATCAACATCCCGCGCAAGGCACGGTCGTTCGGCCGCAGCTACCTGCGCGTATTCGCCTTCAACCGCACGGGACTTTCAAACCAGGTGCTGATCCCGCTGCAGGATGGCAAGGTGCTGGCCGATCCCGAAAAGCTCACCCGGACCGATCCGCAGGCGATGATCCTCTACTTCCTCATGGTCGACCGGTTCCGCAACGGCAAGCCGGAGAACGATTCAAAGGTCAACGATCCCCTGATCGACCCGAAGGTAAACTATATGGGAGGCGACCTTGCCGGGATCACCAAAGCGATTGAAGACGGGTACTTCAGCAACCTCGGCGTGAATACGCTCTGGATCTCGCCCATCACCCAAAACCCGCTGGGAGGCTACACCGAATACCCGGCTCCCCACCGGAAATTCTCCGGGTACCACGGCTACTGGCCCATCACCCTCACCACCATCGATACCCGGTTCGGGACGCCCGACGAATTTAAAAGCCTTGTCGGCGAGGCCCACGACAAAAAGATGAATGTTCTGCTCGACTTTGTTTCCCATCATGTCCACCAGGAGTACCCCGTCCTGAAGGCACATCCCGACTGGGTCACCCAACTCGATCTTCCTGGAAAGAGGAAGAATCTGCGTCTGTGGGATGAACAGCGCCTTACCACCTGGTTCGATATCTTCCTGCCCACTTTCGACCTGTCGAAGCCGGAAGTTGCCGGGATGGTCTCCGATTCGGCCGCCTACTGGATCAAAGAGTACAAGCTCGACGGGTTCCGTCACGATGCAGCGAAGCATGTGCCCGAGAATTACTGGCGGATGCTGACCGAAAAGCTGACCTCGCAGGTGGTGATCCCGGAAGAACGTCCCGTTTTCCAGATCGGGGAGACCTTCGGCAGCCGTGACCTGATCGGCAGTTACGTGAATCCGGGAATGCTCGACGCCCAGTTCGAGTTCAACCTTTACTGGGATGTCAAATCGGCCTTTGCGATTGACAACTTCTCGTTGCGCGACCTGAATTTCTCGCTGCAGCAATCCTTCAGCTATTACGGCGAGCACAACCTGATGGGCAACATCACGGGCAACCAGGACATGACCCGGTTTATCTCGTTTGCCAGCGGGGCTGTCAGCTTTACAGAAGACGACCACGAAGCCGGCTGGAAACGCGACATCCAGGTGAAGGACACGACCGGTTACCGCCGGTTGGCCATGCTTCAGGCCTTCAACATGACGATCCCGGGCATCCCCGTGATCTATTACGGTGACGAATTCGGGATGGCCGGCGCCAACGATCCGGATAACCGCCGGATGATGAAATTCGACAACCTGAACCCGAACGAATCACACCTGAAGGCCATTACGACCACCCTGACGCACCTCCGCAGCAGCAACCTGGCGCTGACCTACGGCGATTTCACCACCTTGAAGGTCAATGACCGGGTATTTGTTTACCTCCGCTCCTACTTCGACAAGGCCGTGGTGGTGATCTTCAACAAGGATCGTTCCTCCAAGAAGATCGAATTTTCACTTCCCGCCCGCTACGACGAGACCGTGCTGGCAGCGAAATTCGGCACGGTCTTCACGCAGGAAAAGGGAACGATCCGCCTTGAACTCCCGGCCAATTCCTTCGAGATCCTTGCAAACTGACGTGAACGATCAAAGCCATGAAAAAAATCCTGTTGTTAGCCGCCGTCCTCGCCCTGTCGGGAGCCTGCCACCGGGCGAAGGACACCGCCTTGGTCAATCCGCGCGATCATGTCGCCTGGAGCCGGAATGCGACCATTTATGAAGTGAACATCCGGCAATTCACCCCCGAAGGAACCTTCGTCGCGCTCGAAAAGGAGCTCCCCAGGCTGCAGAAAATGGGAGTTGACATTCTGTGGCTCATGCCCATCAATCCCCTGGGAGAGAAGAACCGGAAAGGATCGCTCGGAAGCTATTACTCCGTGAAGGATTACCTGGCGGTCAACCCGGAATACGGCTCTCAGGCCGACCTGGTCAGCCTGGTGAAGAAGGCGCACGAACTCGGCATGAAGGTGATCATCGACTGGGTTGCCAACCACACCTCTTGGGATAACAAGCTGATCGACAAGCATCCTGAATGGTATGAGCACGATTCGGTTACCGGGAAGATCATCGCCCCGGTGCCCGACTGGACCGATGTCGCTTCGCTCGACTACAACCGGAAGGAGCTGTGGGACTATATGACGGATGCGATGGTTTACTGGATCAAAGAAGCCGACGTCGACGGGTATCGCTGCGATGTGGCGGGGATGCTTCCCGTGGGTTTCTGGAACCAGGCCATCCCGAAGCTGAAAGAGGTCAAGCCCGTTTTCATGCTCGCCGAGGCCGAAACGCCGGGGATCCACGACACCGGCTATTTCGATGCCACCTATTCATGGGGGATGTACCAGATGTTCAGCGCCATTGCCGCCCGGAAGAAAAGCGCAGACAAGATCGATTCGCTCTTTGCTTCGGAGCGGAAGTCGTATTCGCCGGATGCTTATCGCATGAGATTTACAACCAACCACGATGAAAATTCGTGGAACGGAACCGAGTTTGAGCGCCTGGGAGCCGGTGCACGGGCGTTCTCCGTCTTTACCTTCACCTTCCCCGGAATCCCGATGATCTACAACGGCCAGGAATCGGCCATGAACAAACGGCTGAGGTTCTTCGACAAGGACACCATTCCCTGGGGCGATTACCCGCTGGAGTCGTTCTACACCACCCTGATGCAACTGAAGAAAAAGAATGACCTCATTGCTTCGGGTGACAGCGGCGGCCGGTTTATCAAGGTAGCCACCGGGAATGATAAAGCCGTTTACGCTTTCCTGCGGCAGAAGGATTCACGCCGGCTTCTGGTGATCCTCAATCTTTCCGAAACCGACCAGGCGGTCAGTCTGAAAGGAAGCGATTTCAAAGGGAAGTACAAGGAGATCTTCACCGGTCAGGAGAAAGAATTCAAACCCGGCGACAA
>DAONFN010000058.1:0-1453 GCA_035403625.1 Bacteroidales bacterium | reverse complement strand
GGAAGTACAAGGAGATCTTCACCGGTCAGGAGAAAGAATTCAAACCCGGCGACAACCTCTCCCTGACCCCCTGGCAGTACCTGGTGTACGGGTCTGAATGACCCCCTCATCCCCTTACTGTTCTACTGTTCAAAAAAAAAAGCTGCCTCCGAAAGAGGCAGCTTTTTTTTCTGACAGCATGCGTTAATTGGCAACTATCTTGTATTTCAGTTTCACGAGATCAATGAAAATTTTGTAGCTCCCGGCGCCCGGCGACGGAATAGAGGGAGGATCAGGCACCGATTCAGTGGGACGATACACGAGGTTTCCAAAGTTACTGCTCCCGCTTTCGTCGGTTCCCCATTGCGGAGCCCACCCGGTGGTGGTTTCCATAAATTTCAGGTTGCCGGCAGCCAGGGTGGTGGTAAGTGAGAAATACCCGGTAGAATCCTTGGTGAACGCAATTCCACTTGCCGGGTCCCATCCGGCCGTACAGCCATCACCTACGAGGAACAGCTGCATGGAGGTCGCTGTAACCGTGTAGGTCATCAGGGCCGTGTCGGCCACAATGCGGAAATCGCCTTCGGTGAGCGGACAGGGAATGGCAGGAGGATCGGGTTCCGATTCGGTGGGACGGTACACAAGGTTTCCGGCCTCCGGAGTCGCCGCTGCATCGGTTCCCCACTGGGGCGCCCAGGCGCCGCGGTTGGCAATGAATTTGATGAATTTGCCGCCCGTCAGCAGGTGCTCGACAATAGCGAATTTCCCGCCTTCCAGGTGCGACATGACCCGTGCCTTGGTATTATCCCAGCCCACCGTCGTGGCATCGCCCAACAGGTAGATGGGAGGCAGAATGACCTCAGCACTGTAAGCCGTAATGTCAAAGGTGACCACGTCGGAGATGTTGTTGGTGGCAGGATTGTCCGAAGCAAGAGATGCCTTGACCCTGTACTGGAACTGGTAGAGGCTGTCGCCAACCCCGTTGAATACAGACAGGATGAGGTCATTCATGGCTCCTACCGTCATGGAATAGGCAAAACCCTGACCGGTGTACATTACTTTCGGGTTGCTGAAGTTATTCCCTTTCAGGTCCATTTCCAGCGTATATGTAGGCGGAATTAACTCTTGTTTAAGGTTGTACTCAGCCGCACTCCAGGTGAACTTGAAAAGCAGAGAATCCTTAAGTTCCTCCTTCAACACAAAGGCGGAACCCGCTGACGGGGTTAGTATGACGGCAGGTTTAAAGAACTCCAGGACGGTTTTGGTCTCGTCCTTCTTGCAAGACACCAAGCTGAATAAACCAATGGTCAGCAGTAAAATTGAGATTTTTTTCATGATGATTGGTTTTATCAGATTAATATTTCGGATTCTGTTTCAGGTTGGGATTGGCCGTCACATCGGTGGCCGGGATCGGGAAGATATCATACATGGGATCGACTGATTTGCCGTCCTTGATACCGCCCTTCCAGGGCCA
>DAONFN010000057.1:0-11562 GCA_035403625.1 Bacteroidales bacterium | reverse complement strand
GACATAGTTGGCATACGGACCGCTGGTCTGGTCGGCCGCCATCCAGTTCTTGTCGACCCCCAGGATACCTGTCACAGCCGTATTCCAGGTGGCCCCGTTGTCGATCGATTTAACCACTTTTACCCCTGAAATGGAGCCGTACATATTCTCATAGAAGAGGTTTCCCAGGCTGTCGTACGCCACCACAGGATCGCCCTGCATGGTGGTGCCGAAGGTGGGTATGACGTCGGCCCAGTCGATCCCATTCTCGGTGTGATGCCCCACGTTGATATTGTACGCCGTGAAATACGATGCCGGATTGGCCAGGTTCTCCGCTACATTGCTCTCCCCGAAATCAACCCCCAGGTTGAAGTTGTCGAAGTTGTTGACAGTAATCACCGTCGAAAGCGGCAGGTCGCCGGAAGCGGGTGCCCGGTGAAAGAGGTAAACCGGGGCGTAATCGCGATTCGGGTCGTTGTAATTCAACTGTTGGGCGCCGGCCGGGAGGGTGAATGCCAGGGCCGTGATCCCCGCGAGGATCGCCAGGGACAGGGATTTCAGGGCAGATTTCAACATATCGATAAAATACAATAGGTGATTATAGCCCGTAAAAGTAGGGAATTTCCGGGAGTATATCTGTCAGGGATGGTGGAATACGCCTCCCCAGAAAATCTGATCACCTATTTCTTCGGGAAAAGGCTGAGGTATTCGCCGGCTTCCTGGACCAGCCGTTCACTGTCGGAATTACGGATCGTGGTTTCCGTTTCCTTCGAACGGTTATCCTCCTTTATGCATTTGTCATCCAGGAAATAATAAGCTTTGTCGATGATGTTTCCCGGTTTTCCATCTTCCTTCATGCCATGGTCACCAATGATAGCGAGAATCAGCTTCCCGTTCCGGAAGGTGAACTCTTCTGTACGTTTGGAGATCTGCGGATGCGGAAGAGTGACGATCTTGACCACTTGTGAATTCTCCGAATAGAACTCGATCAACGACCATTTCTGTTTGATCTGTTCCCTCATTTCCCTTGTTTTCAACGATGTTTTAATCATTGATTTCAGCGTCGATTCGATACGGGCATTTTCCGCATCGATAACCCCGATCAGGGAATCGACATTGATGACGGGCGCTTTCACCCTGGCCGAATCGGTCGTCAAGACAGTCACTGTGCTGTCGGATTGTTCATTGACCGTCTTCTTCCCGCCCGGGGTGCAGGCAAAAAGGACCATGGCAAGTCCGCTGATGAAAATGGCTTTTTTCATATCCAATCTTATTGGGGATGAACAAACGGCTGCTGGATGCCGCCGGATCGTCAAAGGTAACACAGGACGAAGGCAGAAGCAAGAAAAAAGTCAGGTAAAAGTCGGACATTCGTCTTATTTTTACAGGGGATTTCATTATCAACCTAAAATCAAAGAGTCATGATGAACGCGGCCCATCTGCACCTGATCGTCAACCACCTGCCCATTGTCGGGCTTGGATTTGCCCTGCTGATCAACATCCTGGCTTTGGTCAGGAGAAGCGACGACCTCGCCCGGCTTACCTGCTGGTTTTATATCCTGATAGCCGTGCTGGCAGTCATGCCCATTCTTACCGGCGACGGGGCCGGGGAGATTGTGAAGACCTACCCGGGTATCAGCAACGATGTCATTGAATTGCATGAAACCTGGGGATACATCTTTTTCTACGGACTGCTGGTCAACGGGATTCTGGGCCTGGTCGCCCTCTGGCTCGCGAGGAAAAACAAAGGTTTTCCCATCCAGCTCGGCATGATCTGCCTGATCGTGGCTGTTGTCCTGATGTTCTTTGCCTGGAAGGCGGGGATGACCGGCGGGGAGATCCGTCATCCGGAGATCCTGCAGGGAACCTACCCGGGGTTATAACCTGAAAAACGGAAATGAAGAAGAACGTGCTTTGCGGCAATGAACCGGAAGGCACATTGATCCTGGAATAGGGTCATCAACCCAGAGAAGAAGCGAGGTCCAACGTGATCCGCTCAGACTTTCGGTTTCACAAACCAGCCCATCCAAACGGATACCAGCCCCCACCCGATCACCAGGTCGAGCACCTTGGGCCGGATGAAACTCCACGGGAAACTCCACCAGTTCATGTCGCTGAGAGGTCCCATGATCAGCGCAAACAATCCGAACGCGAAGACCACGGCGAAACGCGCGGCGAAGTTGCCGAATTTCCCCGCATAAAGCACCGTGGCTACGAACAAGGATGCGATGAGCGAACCCAGGATACCATAAAGGAACCCCATCCCGCTGTAATCCATTTTTGTGTGGTAGAATACCATGGCCCAGGGCTTGCCAACCAGCTTATTCCGGATCTCTGCCTGTTTGGCATTGTAATCAGCAGCGGTGGGATCGGCCATGGGCATCGAATACAGCCCTTCGCCGGGAAGGGTTTTCGACATCCTCGACAGAAGCGAATCCTGCATGGGGGCATAGCGGTAAAATTCACGGTTACATCCTCCCATCCACATCAATGCCTGAAAAGCGAAGAGGATGATGGTGCCGACGATTGCGCCAATAATGATTCTTTTCATGGTGGTCAATTTTAATGATTAGGATGATACCCTTGTGAGAATTACCTGGTCACGACGATTTTCCTGACCCATTTTCCGGACCGGGAGGTAAGAATGAGGGTGTAGACGCCTCCTTCCACCGGGCGAAGATCGATATCTTTTTCAAGTACACCATTTTTCAGGATTCCCCGTTCCTCCCGGATCACCCCGCCCAGCACTCCGATCACCCGGATATCGACTTCATCGGCCCCGCCCGCCGTCAGCGAAAGGTGGAATGCCCCCTGGTTGGGTACCGGTGAAACCGTTAGTCCGGCATCTTCCACAGTTGGAATACCTTCCACGATCACGAACAGAGGCTCGGAGCGCTCCGAACTGCACCCGTTCAGGGTGACGATCGTCCAGTAATAGCCATTGTTTTCCGCCATATGGGTCTGCCCTGTGGCTCCGGAAATCGGAGATCCCGCACCGCCCGGGGAATCGGTGTAGTACCACTGGTTTCCCGCCGGGGCGCTGCTCGTCAGATCGGGTCCGATCGCCGTGACGGTCGGGGTGGGCGGTATGGGATTGACGGTCACCGGGAAGACAGGCGACGGGGGTCCGTTTCCGCAGGTATTGTTGCCCACCACGAAGAGATCGCCGGAGGCAGCCCCGGCGGAATAGTCGACGGTGATGCTGCTGGTCAGGTTACCGGATGCAATCGATGCCCCCGGTGGCAGGGTCCACACATAGGCGCCTGCGTTGGTGACCGGGGCCACCGAGTATGCCACGGCGCTGGTTCCGGCGCACAGCTCCGGTGTTCCGGTGATGACGCCGGCTACGCCCGGAAGATCATTCACATTCACCGGCAGAACAGTGGGCTGTGTGGCGGCACAGTTCGCGGCGTTGGAATAGGAAACGGAAACGGTTTGGGCACCCGACCCATTCCATTGGACCTGGATCACGGCGGTACCCGCCCCGGCCAGAATGGTCCCTCCGGAGGAGACAGTCCAGGCATAATTGTTCATTCCCGTTTCGGTCGAATAGGTGTACAACCCCGAACCGAGGCAAATATTGGAAGAACCCGTTACGGCAGGTACCGGGAACGGCAGCACCGTTACGGCAAGGTTGGCAGGCGTTCCGGCACTGCAAACATTGGTACCGTAAACGGAAATGGTCCCCGACCCGGTGGTAAAGTTCACGGTGATGCTGGTGGTGTTCTGGCCACTGACGATGGTCGCCCCGGCCGGCACTGTCCACTGGTATCCCGTAGCGTTAGTCACCGGGGCGACCGAATACACCATGCCGGTCGCATTCACACATACATTTGCCGGTCCGGTGATCGGGCCGGCTGCACCGGCCGGGATATTGCAGCCCGTGGAAAAGGTCAAATCGGCACCGTAGGATGTTCCGATTCCGTTCACTCCTTTGCATCTAAAATGATACAGTGTATTCATGGCCAGCCCGTTGAGGTTGGCCAGTACGGGTGTTGCCGTGTTGCCGGTGACCGTGGCGGGAGTGGCGGCGGCTGTGAATCCGTAGCCGGTAGTAGTTCCCCATTCAAAAGAGACGGTGGTGGTACTCCCGTTTGCCATCACGGATCCATTGATCGTTGCGGTGGTAGGCTGGATATTGGTGGCAGCCAGTGTGGTCACACCGGGTGCGGTGGGCGCCTGGCCGGAAATGTTGATCAGCAGGGAATCTCTTACCGTGACATCCTGGACTGCCACAGCCCTTGCATATACAGTCCCGCTGGCCGTGGCGGTGACGAGCCCGCCGGCGGAGATCGTGGCATTCCCGGTTCCCGGAACAATGGCCCAGTTCACCGCCTGGCTGGCTGTGGTGGGGAAAATGGTGTCGACCATCTGAAGCGTTCCTGCGGGGGTCGTGATCACGGCCGGCACATTCCCCTGTGTAGCCACTCGGATCCCGATCAGTCCGCCGACAGAAACCCCCTGTGCATACCCGAGTTCATTGGCGCTGCGGGTTTCCGTCCATATGCCGATACACCGGTTGGGGCCGTCGGCCGTAAAGCCGTACCTCCCTTTCGGGTTGGACAGGGAGGCGGTGGTGGAGCTGAGTTCGACCTTGGTCAGCGGCGAAGGCCATGCGAAATTCCCTGACGCATCCAGCCGCGTGGCGCTGATCACGTAGTTGCCATCGTAGCTCATGAACATGGGGTTATCCGCCACCAGCACCAGTCCTCCGCTTTGCGTACTACCGGTCGGAGTGATGGGATAAACGACTTTGGCACCATCGGTAAACTGCCGGTTACCATTGGTCTTCAGAAATTTCTGGATATAGACGCCGTACTGGGTCTGGTTTGGGTTCGAAAAAGTACACACCGACCACACATAAGGGGATCCGGGAGTGAGGGCGATATTGGTGGTCATCTGGTAGCTGTCGGATGTGCTGGTGCTGGTGTTGAAATTAGATCCGTTCATGCCGTACGGAATGGTTCCATCGGGGTTGATCCGCTGGAGGTACGAGTTGAAACGGTTCCCTGAGGCGGCATAATAGCCGCAGTAAGTGGTATCACCTTCCGAGGTCACAGAATAATACCGGGCTCCGCTGGTGGTGAGGCTTCCGATCTGCAGGGGTGCGTAAAGGGAGGTTCCCGAACTGTTGAAATGCTGGGCGTATAAAGTGGTTGAAACGCCGTATCCCATTTTCTGGTAAACCAGGGTGAATTTTCCTCCCGTGTTGGGAACTACCTGGCCCCGGGTGGTAGCCGTAGTGCCCACCTTTACCTGGACCGGGGTGGTCCAGGCGAGCGTGCCCGTGGTGGTGATCTTTTGCAGGTTGAGCGTGTTGGTAGCCGTTTCATTCCAGGCCACTACCGTTTCTCCATTGGAAAGAGCGGCCGGATAGGGAGCGAGTCCCCCGCCCAGGGCAACCCCGGACGGACTCCAAAGATGGGTTCCGGCCTGGGAAATCTTGTACAGGTAGGCCGACATCGAACCGGTGCGCTCATCCTGGCATCCGATGATGAGGTTATTGGATGCATCTATGCAGACATTGAAAACAAAGGTTGCGGTACCTGATGACTGGTTGCTGACCAGCATTCCATCCGGTCCCAGCAATTTATATCCGTTAGCGTCGATCAACTGGGCCCGCATATCGTAATTCCCCGCATTCTGGTGGTAAAACGCGATCCAGGTTTTGCCATCGGAAGTGGATGCGGTCTGCATATCCGCCGTTGGCAGCGAAGATATCTCCAAGTTGACATAGGTATTCGGGTTCCACTGGGCGTAAATGGCCGGCGCCTGGGCGAGGAGGATCATCACGGCAGGCACCAGGATGCTGTGCAGGAGGGTGTGCAATCGGATCGTTTTCATTTTTATCGGATTATACCGACAAAAATAGTGCGATTTTCACAATGGGTCAACAATTGAGAAACATTCTCGTTGGCGTTTATTAGAAAACACAGATCCGTTCGTACACAGAATCCCCTTCCAGTATGGCTTTCAGGATATAGACTCCTTCGGAGATGCCGGTGAGATCGAAAATTTCCTCATCGGTGATCACTTTCTGCCGGATCAGTTTCCCCTGGAGGTCGCGGATCTCGGCCCGGAAAGGCCGGCCGGATGCGTCCTCCCGCGAGACACGTAACCGGCCGGACACCGGGTTGGGATATACCCTTAAACCGTGACCCCCTCCCGGTTGATCCACCGAAGTGGTATCCCCGACCGAAATCTTGAACGTAGTACTGACCGATGCCCCCGCATTATCTTTCGCTGTCAACCTCACGTTGAGTATCTGGATCAGTGACGGTATTCCCGAGAAAGCGGCGGTGACTGTATCGAACGACAGCCACTCGGGCAACGGGGTTCCGTTGCTCAGCTTTGCGCTGAACGACAGTGTGTTATTACCATCATCGTCGATAAAGGTACTGTCGGGAACGGGGTAACGGAACATCCTTCCCACCCCGGTATTCTGCAAAGAAACCGGATTCCGGAGATAAGGAAGGAAGTTCGTGTGCCGCAGGCTGTCGATCAGACCATCGACCCGGACCCAGTAGACATAGGTGTCGGAATAATCGGGTTTCGTGCCGGTGGTATAGAACAGGTATTTATGGTCGGCACTCACATACGGCCCCCACATCCCCATCCCGAAATTGATCTTCGCGCCCAGGTCCTTGGGATTTGTCCAGCCTCCGCCGGACTTCGGATAAGTCACCATCAGCCGGCCCTTGGCCAGGATCATGAAGGATTCATCGCGGGCGACGAAAAAGTCGAGGTTGTCGGCGCCGGAGCTCACTGGTAATCCCAGGCAGACCGCAGCGGTATCGGCGCCGTTCATCTCTAGCCGGCACCAGTCGTTGCCGCCCAGGCCCGCGCCGGGGATAGAGGAGATGTAAAAATTTCCGTTCCGGGTTTTCTGCAGATAGTGAGCGGAATTAAGCCCTGTCATGACCCGGGTCGGCAAACTCCAGCCTGTGCCGCTCCGCACCGAACAGTAACTTTTGTACACCGTGCTGTTGTCCTGGCAAAACATCGAATCGCCTTTGACCGTCAACGCCGGGGCTATATAATTATCAAACAGGTTGAACGGGCCGGTCCATCGGTCGCCCGAATACCGGTAGTATTTGATCGTATCGCCCCGGGTAGGATAATAATTCCGGATCCCCGTGTAATAGATCTCCTTGTTGTCGCCCGAAACGGCGATCCGTTCCGCCGCAAATGATCCTGCAGCCACCGGAAGATGAAAGATCACCGGGTTGGTGCCCGGAGGTGTCTGCCCCAGATAAAGGCTGTCGGCCGGTATAGTTTGTGCCTGCATCACCGGGGATAACATCCACCCCATCATCAGAAAAATAACTATATTTCTCATAATTAGCATATTAATAATCATTCATTATTCATTATTGAGTCCATTCCGAAAAGTCTTTTTACCCACCCCTGCCCCTCCCTTTAAAAGGGAGGGGATACACTACTATACCTAAAATCATGTTACACAGAGTTTTGCCGAATGCCGGAGTTCCCCTCCCTGCCTGCAGGGAGGGGTTAGGGGTGGGTAGATTTGACCCAATATTACTTTTCGAAGTGGACTCATTATTCACTATTCACTCTTCACCCTTCACTAAAAATAAATGCGGTACATCAGGTTCGGGAAAAAACCGAACTGGGTCGAATAGCCGACCTTTCCGGGTTTCCCGGCATCGTAGTATTCGGCCATCCTGGCCTTTCCGTTCGTCAGGTTCATCAGGTCGAGGAATAATTCATGCGTGGCTTTGGCCCGGTTGAACTTATAACTCGCCGAAAGGTTCAGTTGGAAGAAGTTGTCGAGTTGCCGGTCGTACGCCTTGCTGTAATCGAAGTACCGGTCGTGTTCCGGGTCGACGGCGATGTTGCCCTGGGCGTCGCGCAGCAGCGGAATATAGCGTTGCCCTCCTTCGACGAAGATCTTCGCATTCAGCGCCAGTACCTGGTTATGCTTCCTGCCCAGGCCCCTGAATTCTTTCCCTCCCAGGATGTTGATAATGTAGTTGTTGTTGTACCGGGTATTATGCCACACGTTGTCCAGCGCCTTGTACTTCGAATCAAACAGCGAGGCGTTGACCAGGAGGTAAAAGTTATTGTCGAAGAACCGTTCGACGGAGATCTCGAGGCCGCAGTTCTCCCCTCTCCCCTTGTTGACCAGCGCCACATACCGGTAATCGATCCCTTCGTTGAGGGTACAGTACGAACTCGCGGAATCGTTTTCCACCGGCAGGTCGTACAGGAACTGGCAGTAGGCTTCAATCTTCCCGACTAGGTGCTTCGAAAACCGCTTCTCGTAACCCACCACGACATGATGCGCCTTCAACAGCCCGAGGTGCCGGTTCGGTTCGGTATAACTGCCGTCGGGCTGCATGACCCGGGTGTAGTAATTGTGGATCCTCTCCATCGTACTGTGCATGCCGTATCCCGCATGGAACGTATGAGTTTTCCCCACTTTCCAGTTGATGCTGAACCGGGGCTCGAGTGTACTTGTTCCTTCGCCGGGCAGGTTCATGTTGTGCAGGCCGGTCACGACCGACAGCCTCTCGCCGAAATTGTGTTTCCAGCTGACAAAGGTGTTCAGGGTGCCCAGCCACACGTCGATGTCGTTCATGGTCACCATCCCGGCCGTTTCATGGCTGAACTCCGACACCTGGTTGCGGAACCCGTTCAGGCTGTATTTGAGCCCGGCCTGGATGCGGTCGGACTGGCTGATCTTGTTGCTGTACGTGACCGAGGCCCGTACCACGGTGTTTGCGATCCGGCTGCGGATGATGTGCTTTCTTCCGGTCACCGAATCGGTCGGAATTTCCCCCCCGGGATTGAAAATCCGGATCGTGTCGCGCCGGTATACATCATCGTCGGCCCCGGTCCTGGAAAAGGTGAGCGACGTCCGGATGGTGCTTTTGGGATTGAGGGTGAGCATGTGGTTAACCCCGAGGTTGGCCAGGTAGTTCGATTTGTAGAAATCCTTGCTGACCAGGGCGCTGGTCAGGGGACTGCCTGGTGTGGAAAGCCCGGAGGGACCGATATTTTCCATCGACACCCCACTCTGGCCGCCCAGCCCGTAAATGGAAAAAGTGCCGGCTTTTTTAGTGGGAAGGACGAATTTGAAGGTGGCGTCCTGGTAATTCACGCCGCCGTCGACATCCACCAGGCCCAGCTCTTTCACCAGCGAGATGGTCGAAAACCGGTAATTGAAGAGGTACGAACCGGTATATCCTTTCCGGAACGGGCCTTCGACGGTGAGTTCGGTGCCCATGAGGCCCACTCCGGCCGTGGCTTCGAACCGTTCGTTGTTTCCCGGGCGTAGCCTGACGTCGTACACACTGGATATCACATTGCCGTATTCGGCCGAAAAAGCGCCGGTATAAAAGTCGGAG
Source organism: Bacteroidales bacterium (assembly GCA_035403625.1). Classification (GTDB taxonomy): domain Bacteria; phylum Bacteroidota; class Bacteroidia; order Bacteroidales; family FEN-979; genus CAIVAT01. The sequence continues at coordinate 2,212 of DAONFN010000057.1, read as the reverse complement.
GTTGCCAGCAGGTTGTTGTTCAGGGCCGTCAGTGCGCCGAAGGAGGAGTTCTGGTCGTCCATGTGGTAAGGGCCCGGCATTTCGTTGCCTTCCAGCCTCCACTGCATGTATTTGGGTGAATTGCCGCGCACGATGATGTCGCTGCTGCCGTCGGGGGTGCTGGCCACGCCGGCAAAACAGGAGACCACCCGCGCCGGGTCGTCCATCCCCCCGGTGAAGCGTTTGGTCTCTTCGAGGGTGATGGAATGGAGGCTCAGCGGGGCCATTTCGTTCACGGCTTCTCCCTTTTTCCGGTCGGTGGTGATCTCCACCTCGCCCAGTTTCGTGACCGACTCCTGCAACAGTATATTCAGCACCTCCTCTTTGCCGCTGTTGACCTCGATGTTGGGCAGGGTAACGGTTTCATACCCCAGGTACGACACCTGCACGGAGGTTCGGCCGATCGGGATGTTGGGCAGGCGGAATACGCCGTCGGCGTCGGTAGCGGTTCCGGTAAAACTGGCGCTGTTGGGCAATATGACGGAAGCTCCGATGAGGGGAAGTTTGCTATCGTTGTCGATGACCGTTCCGCGGATGGTCTGTGTGAATTTCTGGCTGAAAGAGGAGTAAGTCATCAGCCCAAGAAAGAGTGTCGTGATAAGGTGCTTTTTCATGATTGATTTCAATGTTTGATGGTTTTGCTGATGCGTTAAGATCATTAAAATGACGGTAGCATCTGTTTCCTGATTTTATAAGCCCGGATTTTCGGAATGACCCGGCGGGTCGTTTCGGAAAATCGATGCAAAGAAAGGGTGCTGAAAAGGCGAAGTCGACCTGCTGCAGGCAGGTGGACTCAATTTTTGCGCTCAAACGGACGATTGGACGGGTGACCGGGGACCTGTTCGGTCGGTGCCACCTCGACGGGGATGGTGGGCGGGAAAAAAAAAAGCAGAGACACCGGAATCCGGGTCTCTGCAAACACACAACCGGCAATGCCGGGCTCACGGGCCGATCATCCCCTTACGGCCTGTGCCCGGTATTCGAGGGGAGTGAGGTTGGTATAGAGCTTGAACTGGTTGTTGAAGGCCGATTTCGAATTGAATCCTACCTGGTACAGCACCTCAAGAACAGTGAGTTTCGCGTGTTTCTCGTCGGCGAGGATCTTCATGCTTTCGCGGATGCGGTATTCAAGGATAAAGCCTTTGAAGTTCTTTTTATAGGTTTCATTGATAACCTGTGATAGCAGCCGGGGAGATACCGAAATCTCGTTGGCCAGGAATTCCAGGGTGATATCCGGATCGAGATAGGGTTTGTGTTCTTCCATGTAGGCATTCAGTTTGCCGAGGTACTCCGATTTTTCCGGTTCTGAAAGCCTGGTATTCTTATACTTGGTCACGATATAATACCCTTCGGGACGGAGCAGCAGCACCAGCATGATCGCGTTGATGAAAAGAAAAACCGTCAGCGCGTAGATGCTTTCCGTGTAGGCGCACCAGCCGGGCCGGCGGACGATCATGTAGAGTGCGAAGGAGTTCAGGTTGATGATCCACATCAGCATGAATCCCAGCAGCAGCGTATGGATCCAGCGATGATGCGAGGCTGACCGGATGTTGCGGATAACCTCTGATGCTCCGGTTTTCTCCGGATGGAGGCTCACCAGCGACCAGACCAGGTAGATCATCGTGTGGACCAGGATCAGGATCGTGGTGACCAGGTCGGTGTACGATTCCCAGATCACGAAACGGTCGGTTCCCCGGAAGAAAAAGAGGAGGAACATCCAGGTGGCGGCAAACGGGAGGGCATGGAGGGAACTGTTCGCTGCCACGAACGTCCTGCGTTTCAGAAACGCATTGATATAGAGCCAGATCAGCGGGCCGATCAGCAGCGAGGTTTGCCGGATCATAAAGAGGGGTTTATGCCAGGGCAGGAAATGCTCCCAGGCAAAGAAGCTGGTTGCATAGGAGTAGAATACCTGGAGGCAGAAGATCAGCAAAAGCATAGCCAGCAGCCGGTTTTCAGGGATAAATCCCCGTTTGTTGATGAAGAAGAACAGCGACAGCAGGGCCGTGATAAAAATAGTGACTGCTGTCAGGATGGTAAAAAAGATGAATGTCATGGTATCGTCATGTATGCGGAGGCAAAACTAAAACTCTCCCGTGAGCCCGGGAAAACGAATCGATGACCCGGTGGTCCTTTTCGGTAAAAGGGCGGGGATGATCTTTAAGCGGGTTTC